>NZ_JBSHDU010000078.1:2500-33647 GCF_053616475.1 Streptomyces sp. NPDC055815
TCAGGCCGAGGAAGACGTCGAGGCGGCCGGCGGAGGACATCAGGCCGATGCCGACGCCCAGGTTCAGCATGTTCAGGAAGAGGATCCACAGGACCGGGATGCCCAGGAAGGCTCCCAGGACCAGGCACATGGCCGCGGCCCGGGCGTTGTTCGTCCAGACCTGCGCCGCGAAGGACGCCGCCGGGTGACTGGAGTAGTACGTCTCGTACTGGCCGCCGGGGCGGGTCATCTCGCGGAGGTCGGCGGAGGCCCCGATCGAGGCCTGGACCTCCGGATGCGTGCCGATCCACCAGCCGATGAGGACCGCGAGAAGGGTGGACAGGACGGCCGTGGGGATCCACCAGCGGCGGGAGCGGTAGACCGCGGCGGGGAAGCCGGCCGTCAGGAAGCGGACCGCGTCGCGCCAGGAGGAGCGGCGGGTGCCGGTGACGGTGGCACGGGCGCGGGCCACGAGCTGGGTGAGCCGGGCCGTGAGCATGGGGTCCGGGGCGCTGGACTGGACGATCGAGAGGTGGGTGGCCGTGCGCTGGTACAGGGCGACCAGCTCGTCGGCCTCGGCGCCGGTGAGCCTGCCGCCCTGGCGCAGGAGGTGGTCGAGGCGTTCCCACTCGGCGCGGTGGGCGGTCACGTAGACGTCGAGGTCCATGATCGGCTGCTGCTCCAGGCACTGGCTGCGGACGGGTCCGTACTACTGCGGCGCGCTGCGGGTCAGCTTGGCAGACTGGCGTTCGGAGGGGTCGGGAAGGTCGGAGAAGGGTGGGTGCCGTGAGTGGGTTGGTGACGGGGGACGCCGTCGTACTGGGGTTGCAGCCGGCGCGGCTGCCGAGTCGGGCGCTCGCGGTGCTCATCGATCTGGTCGTGGTGTGGGCCGCGTATCTGCTGATCTCGCTCGGGCTCGTGGTCGCGACGGCCTCGCTGGACGAGGCCGCGGTCATGGCGGTGTCGATCGCGTCCTTCCTGCTGGTGCTCGTGGGGGCGCCGATCGCCGTCGAGACGCTGTCGCACGGGCGGTCGCTGGGGAAGATGGCCTGTGGCCTGCGGGTGGTCCGGGACGACGGGGGTCCGATCCGGTTCCGCCACGCGCTGATGCGGGGCGCGATGGGGGTCGTGGAGATCCTGATGACCTTCGGCGTCGTCGCCTGTGTCGCTTCGCTGGTGTCCGAGCGGGGGCGACGGCTCGGGGACGTCTTCGCGGGAACGCTCGTCGTGCGGGAGCGGATACCCGCGGCGCGCGTACTGGCGGTGCCTCCTCCCCCGCCGTGGCTGGTGGGGCGGTTCGCCGGGCTGGATCTTTCGGCGGTGCCGGAGGCGCTGTGGCTGGAGATACGTCAGTACCTGACGCGCTCGCGTGAGCTGGACCCGGCAGTGGGGCGGCGGCTGGCCGAGCGGCTGGCCGACGAGGTCGTGACGCGGACCGGTACGCCTCCGCCGGCGGGGGTGCCTGCCGATGCCTATCTGGCGGGCGTGGTGGCCGAGCGGCAGGCGCGGGACGCGCGGCGGGCGTTCGCCCCGGGAGGGGTGGCGGGTGTGACGGGGGCGGCTGGGGTGTCGGCGGCGCCTGGGGCGCCGGGTGCTGCTCCGTCCTCGGGTGCTGTTCCGTTCCCGGGTGCTGTTCCGTCCCCGGGTGCGGCTCACCCAGTTGTGGCTCCGTCTGTTGTCGCTCCCCCGGTTGCCGCTCCCCCCGTTGTCGCTGACCCCGCTGTCGAGCCCGTCGCGGAGTCCGGGGCTCGGCCCACCGGGTTCGCTCCGCCGGCCTGAGCCGTCGGGTCGGGGGTCGCGGTCAGGGGAAGACCGACGGCGGGGTTTCCAGGGCTTCGAGTTCGATGCCGGGGGCCGAGAGGACCACGTCGCCGGCGATGTGGACCGTATGGCGTTCGCCCGTGTCCAGGGCGTTGACCTGGTACTCGTCCACCATCAGCACGCCGTTGTCAGTGGCGTGCGCTTCACTTCTCAGCAGGGCCCAGGACTGGTCGACCGTGAGGGGGGCGAGCACCGGGTCCGTGAAGGCGACGAGCCTGACACGGGTCTCGGGGGAATCGGGGGTGAGACGCAGGAGTCGCGTGAGGGCGACGAGGAACGCCGGGGACGTGCCGGTGAAGGCGTGGGCGCGCACATTGCCTTCGGTGGCCTGGGTTCCGGTGGGGTCCGTACGGACCCAGGTGACGCCGTCGAGGGCCGCGCCGCGGACCTGCCAGCTCGCGGCGTGCAGTTCGAGGCGGATGGGGCGGCCGAGTTCGTCGACGGCCAGGTCGACGGAGCCCCGGTGGTCGCCCGCGGGGGTGGTGATCTGCGAGACGTAGCGCCAGCCGGAGGGGCCGGGCGCGCAGTGGAAGTGCTCTTCACCGAGGGGGGTGTGATCGTGCGGGTCATGGAGCGAATAACGGCCGCGGGGCATGGGTCCTCGGGGTCCTCGGAGTCCTCGGGTGGCTACCGGACGCGGTACCGGGTGCGGTAGCCGGCGCGGTAGCGGGGGCGGGACGGGGCAGGCCCCCCGGCACGGGGGTGCGGGGGGGGCCTGCCTGGGTCCTCTACGGGTGTCCGGGACGGCGCCGCGTCAGCGCGCGGGCGCCGCCGGCCGGGGCATCAGTAGCGGTAGTGGTCCGGCTTGAAGGGGCCCTCGACCTCGACGCCGATGTAGGCGGCCTGCTCGGGGCGGAGGGTCGTCAGCTTGACGCCGAGCGAGTCCAGGTGGAGGCGGGCGACCTTCTCGTCCAGGTGCTTCGGCAGCACGTAGACGTCGGTCGGGTACTCCTGCGGCTTGGTGAAGAGCTCGATCTGGGCCAGGGTCTGGTCCGCGAAGGAGTTCGACATCACGAAGGAGGGGTGGCCGGTCGCGTTGCCGAGGTTCAGCAGGCGGCCCTCGGAGAGGACGATGAGGACCTTGCCGTCCGGGTAGGTCCAGGTGTGGACCTGCGGCTTGACCTCGTCCTTGACGATGCCCGGGGTCTTGGCGAGGCCGGCCATGTCGATCTCGTTGTCGAAGTGGCCGATGTTGCCGACGATGGCCTGGTGCTTCATCTTGGCCATGTCCCCGGCCATGATGATGTCCTTGTTGCCGGTCGTGGTGATGAAGATGTCGGCGGTCTCGACGACCTCGTCGAGGGTCGTGACCTGGTAGCCGTCCATCGCCGCCTGGAGGGCGCAGATCGGGTCGATCTCGGTGACGATGACGCGGGCGCCCTGGCCGCGGAGGGACTCGGCGCAGCCCTTGCCGACGTCGCCGTAGCCGCAGACGACGGCGGTCTTGCCGCCGATGAGGACGTCGGTGGCGCGGTTGATGCCGTCGATGAGGGAGTGGCGGCAGCCGTACTTGTTGTCGAACTTCGACTTCGTCACGGCGTCGTTCACGTTGATCGCCGGGAAGAGGAGCGAGCCGGCCTGGTGCATCTCGTACAGGCGGTGGACGCCGGTGGTGGTCTCCTCGGTCACGCCGCGGATCTCGGACGCCAGCTGGGTCCACTTCTGCGGGTTCTCGCCGAGGGTGCGGTTGAGGAGACGGAGGATGTGGCCGTACTCCTCGCTGTCCGCGGTGGACGGGTCCGGGGCGGAGCCGGCCTTCTCGAACTCGACGCCCTTGTGGACCAGGAGGGTGGCGTCACCGCCGTCGTCCAGGATCATGTTCGGGCCGCCGGTGGGCGTGTTCGGCCAGGTGAGGGCCTGCTCGGTGCACCACCAGTACTCCTCCAGGGTCTCGCCCTTCCAGGCGAAGACCGGGACGCCCTGGGGGTTCTCCGGGGTGCCGTTCGGGCCGACGGCGATGGCCGCGGCGGCGTGGTCCTGGGTGGAGAAGATGTTGCAGGAGGCCCAGCGGACCTCGGCGCCGAGGGCGACCAGGGTCTCGATGAGGACGGCGGTCTGCACGGTCATGTGCAGGGAGCCGGTGACGCGCGCGCCGGCGAGCGGCTGGGTCTCGGCGTACTCGCGGCGGATCGACATCAGGCCGGGCATCTCGTGCTCGGCGAGGGTGATCTCCTTGCGGCCGAAGGCGGCCAGGGAGAGGTCGGCGACCTTGAAGTCCTGGTGGGCGGCAGTCGTCATGACTGGGCTGCTCCTCGTGTGTGCGAGTGCGAGGGTCGGTTGAGGCGCCTGGCACCGCGGCAGGGCGCCGCTGGGCACACGAATGCCCGGGCGCTTGCTCGGTGCCGTCGTCGGAGGCCCTCTCTCCCTCGGCCGGTCCGCGGACCGCCCGACCGCCATCAGCAGCGACGTCTGGCTGGTCACGAATCTACACCGATCGGTGCGGCGGGCCACAGTCCGCATCGAGCCCGCCTCGACTCCGCGTCGGGCTCCGCATCGGGCTCCCGGTCGGACTCGGCGGCCCTGCCTCGTACTGCCGTTCGGCCGTCGTCCGTGGCCCGTACGGACGTGCGGACGTGCGGACGTGCGGACGTGCCGACGTGCGGACGTGCGGACGTGCGTGGGTGTGTGGGTGTGGATGTGCCGGACCCCCGGGCCGTGTGGGCCCGGGGGTCCTGAGGGTGGGCAGGCGTGCCCTGGGTCAGTGGCCGGGGGCGGGGGCGGGGGCCGGGCCGCCCGGGGTCTTGGCCGGGTTCTTGCCCGCCGAGGCCGCCGACTCGCTGTAGATGTCGGGCTCCAGGTAGATGACCCGGGCGATCGGGACGGCGGCGCGGATGCGCTCCTCGGCGGCGTTGATGGCGTTCGCGACCTCGGTGGCCGTGTCGTCGTGCTGGACGGCGACCTTGGCGGCGACGAGGAGTTCCTCGGGGCCGAGGTGGAGCGTGCGCATGTGGATGAGGCGGGTGACGGTCTCGCCGTCGACGACGGCCGCCTCGATCTTCTTGACCTCGTCGACGCCGGCGGACTCGCCGAGGAGCAGCGACTTGGTCTCGGCGGCGAGCACGATCGCGATGAGGACGAGGAGGACACCGATGCAGACGGTGCCGATGCCGTCCCAGACTCCGTTGTCGGTCGCCAGGGCGAGGCCGACGCCGCCGAGGGCGAGGACGAGACCGACGAGCGCGCCGAGGTCCTCCAGGAGGACGACGGGGAGCTCGGGGGCCTTCGCGCGGCGGACGAACTCCTTCCAGGAGAGGCCGCCGCGGATCTCGTTGGACTCCTTGATGGCGGTGCGGAAGGAGAAGGACTCCGCGATGATCGCGAAGACGAGGACGCCGACCGGCCAGTACCAGGCCTCGATGGGGTGCGGGTGCTTGATCTTCTCGTAGCCCTCGTAGATGGCGAACATGCCACCGACGGAGAAGAGCACGATGGAGACGAGGAAGGCGTAGATGTACCGTTCGCGGCCGTAGCCGAAGGGGTGCTGCGGCGTGGCCTCGCGCTGGGCCTTCTTGCCGCCGAGGAGCAGCAGGCCCTGGTTGCCGGAGTCGGCGAGCGAGTGGACGCTCTCGGCGAGCATCGACGACGAACCACTGAAGAGGAACGCCACGAACTTGGCTACGGCGATCGCGAGGTTGGCGGCGAGTGCCGCCACGATCGCCTTGGTTCCGCCTGACGCGCTCATGGGTGTACGTGGTCCCTTCGTCGATGCTCCGGCTCGATCGCCGCGGTTCGGCCGGTCATTGTCGCATCAGGCCACGACGGTCGCGCGGAAGACGGTACCCACCCCCGACAGCTCGGTGGGCTCGCCCGCCGGTACGAAGACGGACTCGCCGGGGCCGAGGGCGACTCCGCCGGCCTGCGGGCGGCCCGCGACGGCGAGCAGGATCTGCGGGGTGGCGGCGGTGACGTCGGTGGGCGCGGCGCCTTCCGGGCGGACGAAGCGGGAGAGGCGGAACTCGTCGATCGGGGTCTCGTACACCTCCTCGCCGGAGGGGGAGGCCTCGGGGCGCAGGACGGCCGGCTCGTTCGGTTCGAAGCGGACGATGCGGAGGAGTTCGGGGACGTCGACGTGCTTGGGCGTGAGGCCGCAGCGCAGCACGTTGTCGGAGTTCGCCATGATCTCGACGCCGAGGCCGTCGAGGTAGGCGTGCGGGACGCCCGCGCCGAGGTAGAGGGCCTCGCCGGGCTGGAGCCGTACGCGGTTGAGGAGCATGCCGGCGATCACGCCGGGGTCGCCCGGGAAGTGGTGGGCCAGGGTCGCGAACGGGGCGTGGTCGCCGCCGAGTCGCGCGGCCGCGGCGGCGGCCTCGGCGACGGTGTGCGCCATCTCCTCGCGGTCGGCGGTGAGCAGGGCCGTCAGGACCTCGCGGAGCGCGGCCTCTTCGGGGTGGGCGTGGAGGAGGTCCACGTACGGCTTGAGGGAGTCGACGCCCAGCGCGGCGATCAGGTCGGCGGCCTCGACGGGGGTGCGGAAGCCGCACAGGCCGTCGAAGGGGGTGAGGGCGCAGATCAGCTCGGGCTTGTGGTTGGGGTCCTTGTACGTGCGGTGCGGGGCGTCGATCGGGATGCCGGCGGCCTCCTCGGCGGCGTACCCGGCCTTGGCCTGCTCCAGGTCGGGGTGGACCTGGAGGGAGAGCGGGGCGCCCGCGGCGAGCAGCTTGAACAGGAACGGGAGACGCGGCCCGAACTTCTCGACGGCCCGCTCCCCCAGTTCGCGTACGGGATCGGCGGCGATGAGCTCGTTCAGCGCTCCGCGGTCGGTGCGGGAGGGGGCACCGGGGTGGGCGCCCATCCACATCTCGGCCTGGGGCTCACCGGTGGGGGCGGTTCCGAGCAGTTCCGGGATGGCCGTCGTGGATCCCCAGGCGTAGGGGCGGACGGTGTTGACGAGGCGGTCCATGGTGCCTGCCAGCTCCTCGGGGTGGTGATGGATCGTGCGGGGGGTCGGGAGACAGGTGACAGGGGGCGGGTGACGGGTATGTGACGCGCTGGGGTTCTGGTGGGGTCCGGGTGGTTGCCCTGCGCCTACGCGGATGGGGGCTGGTGCCGGGAGTGTCCTTGGGGGCGCTCGGCTTGTGTGGGTGGGGCGGTGCGGGTGGGGGGTGCCCGCTGTGTGCTTCAGCGCCCGCTAGTGCGGCGTGCGGGCCGGGGTGGCCAGGTTGAGGTAGACCGCCGCGAAGTCGGTCACCGCGAGGAGTTCGGCGAGTGTCTCCAGGTCGTCGCCCTCCTCCGGTTCCAGTTCGCTGATCGCCGTCTCGTGGCCGAGGGCCAGTTCGCGGGCGGCCCGGGCCGCGGTCAGGCCGTCCCCCGGGCGGTCGCGGAGCAGCACCACGCGCGCGCGGAGTGCCTGCGGCTCCTCCACGCGGTCGCGGAAGAAGTCGTCCGGGTCGGCGCCGGCCGCGTAGTCGCCCGCGAGGAGGACCCCGTGCGCCGGCAGGGCCTCCGGGAGTTCGGCGGCGAGCGCGGGCAGGCCGGCGAGTTCGGCGAGGACGGCGGCGAAGCGGCGGCCGGCCGGGCCCGCGGCGTTGCCCTCGGTCCAGATCAGCGGGAGCGAGTCCGCGAGTTCGGCGGCGAGCGTCTTGGCCGGGTTGCTGTACGTGGCGATGGCCGGGCCGCAGCGTTCCGCCGTGCGGTCCAGGCGGTCGGCGACCTTCTCCAGGGCCTCCGGGGGCGCGTCGAGCAGGCCCACGCGGTCCAGGAGCATGAGCAGCGGGGTGAACAGGGCCCACAGGGCGCCCGGGCTGGCCGCGATGCTCTCGGCGTACTCGTCGGGCGTCTCGTTCGGGGCGGTCGCCATCGGGACGAACAGGCCGCGCGAGCCGTTCACCGTCTCGGCGAGCGGGGAGGCCTTCGGGGCGACGGCGACGACCGTGATCCCACGGCGGTACGCCTGCTCGGCGAGGAGCGCGAGGCCCGGTTCGGAGCCGTCGGTGGTGGGCAGCAGGAGCAGGTCCACCGAGCCCGCCCAGCCCGGCAGGGCCCAGCGCAGGGCGCCCGCCGCGGGGGCGACGCCGGTCGGCTGGAGCCGTACGACGGGGGCGGCGGCTCCGGCGAGCGCGCCGATCAGGTCCGCGACGCCGGCGGCCGCGGTGCCGGGGCCCGCGACGAGGACGGCACGGGGGCGGCCCTCGGGGCGGAGGTCCGCGATGCCGGCCTCGGCGGCGTGCCGGGCGGCGGTCCGTACCCGTGCGCCTGCCTCGGCGGCGCCGCGGAGGAGGCCTCGGCGGTCGGCCAGGGCGAGGTCGTCCGGGGTGTCGAGGAGGGTCTCGTCGAGCATGTGCGGCCTCCCTGCGGGGCGCGGCGGGTGCGGGCGCGGGTTGTGCGGGGCGCGGGTTGTGTGGGGCGCTGCCTTGTGCGGGGTGCGGGTGGTGCGGGGTCAGGCGCGGAAGCCTTGGCCCGGCTGGGGGCGCCGTCCGTTGTGCCCACCCGTTCCGCCCCTTGCGGAACGCCTGCCCACAACGGGCGGAAGCGCGCCCACAACGGCGTGGGCGCTCGGGTGTTACGCCGGCTTGCGGGCCTCGTCCGTCAGGAGGACCGGGATGTCGTCGCGGACCGGGTAGGCGAGGCCGCAGTCGGGGCTCGTGCAGATCAGCTCGGGGGTCTCGTCCGCCGTGCGGTCGTTCAGCGGAGCGTGGCAGGCCGGGCAGGCCAGGATCTCCAGGAGGCCGGCTTCGAGCGGCATGGGTTGTCCCTTCGAACAGACGGATCGGGCCAGGTCAGCCTACCGCCGGGGAACGGGGCACGCCCCCGTTCCCCGGCGGTGCGGCAAGGGGGTCAGTCGGTCGCCCGGACCAGGGCGAGGACCTCGTCGCGGGTCTTGGCCATGGTGGCCTCGTCGCGGGCCTCGACGTTGAGGCGGAGCAGCGGCTCCGTGTTGGAGGGGCGGAGGTTGAACCACCAGTCCGCCGCCGTCACCGTCAGGCCGTCGAGCTCGTCGAAGGTGACGCCGTCCTGGCCGGAGTACGCCGCCTTCACCTTGGCCGTGCTCGCCGCCTGGTCCGCGACCGTGGAGTTGATCTCGCCCGAGGAGGCGTACCGGTCGTAGGCGGCGACCAGGTCGGACAGGGTGCCCTCCTGGCCGCCGAGGGCCGCGAGGACGTGGAGCGCGGCGAGCATGCCGGTGTCCGCGTTCCAGAAGTCCTTGAAGTAGTAGTGCGCCGAGTGCTCGCCGCCGAAGATCGCTCCGGTCTTCGCCATCTCCTCCTTGATGAAGGAGTGGCCGACGCGGGTGCGGACCGGCTCGCCGCCCTGCTCGCGGACGACCTCCGGCACCGACCAGGAGGTGATCAGGTTGTGGATGATCGTTCCGCCGGGGCTCTTGGCGAGCTCGCGCGCGGCGACGAGGGCCGTGATCGCGGACGGGGAGACCGGCTCGCCGCGCTCGTCGACGACGAAGCAGCGGTCGGCGTCTCCGTCGAAGGCGAGGCCCAGGTCGGCACCCTCGGCGAGGACGCGGGCCTGGAGGTCGACGATGTTCTTCGGGTCGAGCGGGTTGGCCTCGTGGTTCGGGAAGGTGCCGTCCAGCTCGAAGTACATCGGGACGGTGTCCAGGGGCAGGCCCGCGAAGACCGTCGGGACCGTGTGGCCGCCCATGCCGTTGCCCGCGTCCACGACCACCTTGAGGGGGCGGATCGCGGTGAGGTCGACCAGGTTCCTGAGGTGGGCCGCGTAGTCCGTGAGGGTGTCGCGTTCGGTGATCGTGCCCGGTGCGGCGGCGGCCTCCGGGGCGCCCTTCTCGCTCCACTCCTCGGCGAGGGCGCGGATGTCGGCGAGACCGGTGTCCTGGCCCACGGGGGCCGCTCCGGCGCGGCACATCTTGATGCCGTTGTACTGGGCCGGGTTGTGCGAGGCCGTGAACATGGCGCCGGGCAGGCCGAGGCTGCCGGACGCGAAGTACAGCTGGTCCGTGGAGCAGAGCCCGATGAGCGTGACGTCGGCGCCGAGGCGGGCCGCGCCGCGCGCGAACGCGGCCGCGAGGCCGGGCGACGAGGGCCGCATGTCGTGGCCGATGACGATCGCGTCCGCGTCCGTCACCCGTACGAAGGCGGCGCCGAAGAGCTCGGCGAGCGTCTCGTCCCACTGGTCGGGTACGACTCCGCGGATGTCGTACGCCTTCACGATCTGCGACAGATCGGCAGTCACGGATCCACCCTCCTGAGTTTCTCCACACGCGTGTGCGGCGCGTGTACGGAACGCCAAAGCTACCCGGAGCGCAGTCGGGGGTACGCGGACGGTGGCCGGTTGCCGTCAGTTGTCGGGCGAACGGAGCACTCTGAGGTGCCCGCGGCGACCGACCTCCATGGGGTCGCCGCCGCGGCCTCCGCCGCCCTTGCCGCCGGCCTCGGCCGCGCGTTCCTGGGGGCGGGCCGCCTCCCGTACCGCGTTGGCCAGCGCTTCGAGGTCGTCGCCGCTGGGGCGGGTGGGGGCGGATCCGTCGGAGAGCCGCACCACCTCCCAGCCGCGCGGGGCGGTGAGGCGCTCGCTGTGCTCGGCGCACAGGTCGTAGCAGTGGGGCTCGGCATAGGTGGCGAGCGGGCCGAGGACCGCAGTCGAGTCGGCATAGACGTACGTCAGTGTCGCGACGGCAGGGCGGCCGCACGCAGTGCGCGAACAGCGACGTACAGGGCTCACGACGTTGGACGGTACCGCACTCTTGAGCGGGCCGCGACGACTCTCCCTCAGGTCACTCCACCGTGTCGCGGTGTGACCTCCGCCACCCCCCTTCGAGTGGTCATGGCTCTGACCTGCGCGGGAGGGGGCGTACGGGGGTGGGCGCAGGGGGCTATCCGGACACCTTGGGATGCAAATCCGGTCAACCAGGGCCAGATGGCCGATCGGGACGGGCTGTCGAATCGGGCGTGCGGATGGCCGGAATGTTCAGGTTTCGACAAGGCGTGGGGTGGCGGGGCGGGCACGCCGGGAAAGGTGGCGAGGATGCGCCACGGTGCGCTGGGACGGATGAGGGTTACGCTGCGTCAGTGATGGACAGTCCTGTGCCGCCGAGCCCCTCGCACCGTCCCGCGGAGCCCCCGGCGGAGCCTCGGGTCCGCCGCCGCGACCGGCACGGCCGCGGGATGCGGGGACCTGTCGCGCCGCCGCAGGTGCCGCTCTCCACGAGCCGGGCCGACACCTTCCGCGATCTCGTCCTCGACTCGGTCGAGCGCCTCGAACGGCGCTGGCCGCAGCTGGCGGACGTCGACTTCCTGGTGATGGAGGTGCCGCCGCCGGTGCCGGGCGAGACCGTGCCGCTGGGGGGCTCGGTGCCGGCCGAGAAGAACGAACCCGCGCGGGTGGTCGTGTACCGGCGGCCGGTCGAGATCCGGTCCAAGAGTCGCGACGAGCGGGCGTTGCTCGTGCACGAGGTGGTGGTGGAGCAGGTGGCCGAGCTTCTTGGGCTCTCGCCCGAGTCCGTCGATCCTCGATACGGGCAGGACTGAGCCGCCGGGGGGTTCCGGGCCCTGAGCGGTGCCGCCCGGCGGGTGCGGTGCCGCGCGCCCCGGGTGCGGGTCAGGGCGCGGGAGCCTGGGCCCGGCAAGGGGCGCCGTCAACGGGCGTCAGTCCAGTACGCGTAGGTTCTGGTGGGCCGAGGGGACCTCTACCGTGCCTCGGTCGTCGACGAAGGTCTGGATCGTGAACATCGGGATGCCGTCCTCCGGGAGGGTGAGCGTCCGGGCAGCGTGGACCTTGCCGCCCGAGACCGGTTCGACCGTCAGCGCGTAGGAGCCCTTGAGGCCCGCCGGGACGAGGTCGGCCAGGACCGTCGTCGTGCCCCCCTTCACCGTGACGGTCTTCGACACCGGCGCGCCCCCCTCGGAGCCGGCCGAGGCGGTGACCTTGACCTGGGCGTCCGCGCCGGGGGCCGTCAGGGAGAACGTCGAGGCCTTCGCGCGGTTGTCGGCGACCGTCGCCCGCGCGGAGACGGCCGCGGTGGCCGGGATGAACGCGATCTCGGTGTTCTCGCCCTTGCCGCGCACCACCTGGAGGGCCGCCACCACCGGCGTCGGCTTCTTCGGGTCGCTCGGCGTCAACAGCAGGGAGCCCACCGCGCCCCGGGTGAGGTTGGGCAGGTCGACGGCGGCCGTCATCCCGGACTTCACGTGGAGGGAGTCGGCGCCCGCCGGGACGATCGTGCCGCTCGCGGTGACCAGCTGGACCTTGAGGTCGGCGTCGTCGTCGCCGGGGGCGAAGGCCACGAGCCGCACCGCGGTGGCGTCGGCCGGGATGCCGGGGAGCAGGGCGCTGCTCGCCGGGTCGGCGGCCGGGGCGATCCAGTCGCTGCCGAGCTTGTCGTCGGCCGCGGCCACGGCGGCGCCGACGCGGCCGCTGCGGGTGGTGACGTGGACGGTGACGTCCTTCCGGCCGGCCTCGCTCGTGAGGGTGGACAGGAGCACCGGGACGGTGGAGCGGGCGGGGACCGGGATGCCCTCGGTGAACTGGGACTTGAGGGCCCCCTCGGGGCCGTACAGCTCGATGTCGGCGACGGCGGCCGTGTCGTCCGGGTTGGTGAGGTGGACGTAGTCCTGCCGGTCCTTGTCGGTGGAGGCCGCCGGGAACCAGAAGTCGGTGTCGGGGGCTCCGCAGCCGAGGCCGAGGAGGCCGCGCGCGCCGCCCGCCGGGACGACGGTGGTCTGCTGGACGGTCCAGCCGGGGGCCAGGGTGCCGGTCGCCGCGCCGGTGAGGGCGGGCACGGAGCCGCCGTCCGCCTGGGCGGTGACGGGCTTGCCGGGGGCGGTGACCGTGGCCGGGATCTTCGGGGCCTTGGGCTTCTTGCCGGTGGTGCCGGTGCCGCCGGCCGCGGGACCGCTCGCGGCGGGCCGCAGCGCCGCCGTGGCCGGCTCGGCCTTGCCGGAGCCCGCGGTGGCGGAGCCCGTACCGGTCGGGGTGTACGAGGTGTAGCGCGTCTCGGCCACCTCGGAGGTGCTGGGCACCGGGCAGACGAGGCCCGCGCGCTCCACCGGCAGGCGGGTGGTGGCCTTCGCCTCGGGGGCGGCGGTGCCGTCCGGGGCGGTGAGGGCCGCGAAGCCGGTGACGGCGGCGAGGGCCGTGGCGCCCGCGATCAGGGAGAGGTTGGTGCGCTTCACTGGTTGCTGCTCCCGTCGGGACGCTGCTCGGTCTCGTGGCCCTGGGGGTGTTCGTAGCCGTAGCCGCCGCCGTACGGGTCGTACTGCTGCTGCCCGTACTGCTGCGGGTCGTACTGCTGCTGGGGCTGTTCATAGCCCTGCTGTTCGTACCCCTGCTGTTCGTACCCCTGCTGTTCGTAGCCCTGCTGCTCGTAGCCCTGCTGCTCGTAGCCCTGCTGGGGGTACGCGTACGGCTGCTGCTGGTACGGGTCGGCCGCGTAGTCCTGGTAGTAGCCCTGGTCGGCGTACGGCTGGGTGCCCGGCTGCGCCGGGGCCTGCGCGTAGGCCGGGTCGTAGCCGCCGGCCGCCTCCTGGTCCCCGGGCTCGTAGGACTGCTGCTCCGGGATCGGGGCGGGCGCGCCCTGTGCGGTCCCGAAGGCGTCGAAGGTGTCGGGGGCGTCGGGGGCGGTCTCCGCGGCCGCTTCGGCCTCCGCGGCGGCGCGCAGGCGGCGGGCGCGGCGGCCGTCGCCCTCGGTCGCCTGGGCGGGGATCGCGAGCTCCTCCTCGGGCAGGTCGTCGTCGATCTCGCGGCGCCGCCCGGGCAGGGCGAGGACGAGCAGGACGAGGGCGAGGCCGGCCTGGGCCCAGATCCACGCGGTGTGGGTGAGCGGCTCGTCGTACGTGAGGTCGAGGCGGCCGCCTCCGGCGGGGAGCTCGAAGCCCTGGGCCCAGCCGTCGACGGTGGTGCGGGTCAGCTCCTTGCCGTCGAGGGTGGCGGTCCAGCCCTCGTCGGCGCGGTCGGCGAGGCGCAGGACGCGGCCCGTGGGTCCCGCGGGGACCTGGGTGTGGGCCTCGACGGGCCCGGCGGCGACGGCGACGGGCTTGGCGGTCTCCTCCGTCTTCTCGCCGTCGGCGGTCTTGGCCGCGGGCGGGACGATCATGACGCGGGCGATCTCGCGGTCGACGCGCCAGAGCGCGCTGCCGTCGAGCTGGCTGAGGCGGCTGAGGCCGGGCGTGGAGTCGAGGACGCGGCTCATCTGGCGCGGTGCCCCGTCCCGTACGAGCACGTACCGGATGGCGTAACCGCTGAGCTCCTGGGTCTGGTCGGCGCCTGAACCGGCGACGAGGTGGGCGACGACCGCGTCGAGACGCGGGTCGGCCTCGGCGGTAGCGGTGAGTTCGGCGTCGCCGAGGCGGGCGCCGGAGCCGCGGACCAGGGTGTAGGCGACCTCGCCGGGCGCGCCCGCGCCGAGGACGAGGGTGCGGGGCTGGTCGCGGGTGCCGCTCTCCTCGGCGACGAAGGCCGGGACCTGGACCGGGTCGCGGCGGGTCAGCGGGCCGTCGGCGCCGCCGATCATCCAGCCGGCGGCGGCGACGGCGGGGCCGAGGGCGCAGGCGAGGGCGATGAGGGCGGCGACGGGCTGGCGCCAGCCGAAGCCGTGGGCGGCGACGCGGGTGCGGCCGCCCTCGGCGCCGATCATGCCGGCGGCGATGAGGGCGGCGCCGTAGACGAGGGTGGCGGGTCCGGCCCAGCCGGTGCCGCCCGCGCCGTTGCCGAGGACGGCGAAGAGGAGTCCGGCGAGGCCGGCGGCCCAGGCGGTACGGACGGCGAGCTGCCGCTCCTCGCGGAGGAGTCCGGCGAGGCCGGCGAGGACGAGGCCGATCAGGACCAGGCCGCCGGTGGTGCCGGGGCCGCCGGGGCTGGTGCCGAGCAGGTCGAGCGCGGTGGCCGTGCCCGTACGGACGTCGAGTCCGGCCTCGCGCAGGAAGGCGCCGGGGTCGGTGAGGAGGCTGAGCGACCAGGGTGCGAGGACGAGCAGCGGGGTGCCGACGGCGGCGAGGAAGCGGAGGCCGTACGCGGTGATGTCGTCGCGGCGGACGGCGAGGACGCCGAGGCCGAGGAGGACGGCGAGCGGCCAGACGACCGGGGTGAACGCCATCGCGAAGGTGAGCAGGAAGGTGTACGCCCAGGTGGCGCGCCAGCTGCCGCGGTCGGGCCGGTTGAAGCCGTGGGCGGCGACGGCGGCGCGGGCGATCAGCGGGAGCAGGATCGCGAGGACGGCGGTGCCGAGCCGGCCGGCGGCGAGGGCGCCGGTGGCGGCGGGCAGGAAGGCGTACGCGATGGCGCCCCAGGCGCGCAGGAGCCGGGACTCGACGATGCCGCGGGCCGCGAAGTACGCGGTGAAGCCGGCGAGCGGGACCGAGCAGACGAGCAGCAGGGTCAGCGCGGTGGACGTGGAGCCGAGGAACAGCGCGGAGAGCGCGGCCAGGACGGCGAGGTAGGGCGGGGCGGTCTGGGTGCCGCCGGTGCCGAGGGCGTGCCAGGCGTCGGCGTACCGCGACCAGAGGCCGGAGACGGTGTCGGGGGCGGGCAGCAGGGCGCCGCCGGCGAGCGAGCCGCCGGCGAAGAGGTTGCGGCAGGCGACCAGGGAGACGAGGAGGAGCAGGGCGAAGAGGACCGGGCCGGGCTTGCGGGCGATCTTCTTGAGCCGGGCGAACTGCTCGATCTCCAGGTAGTCGGCGTCGTCGCCGCCGGGGCCGGATTCGACGACGCCGTGGCGGGAGCCGCCGGTGTCGGCCTCGGCGCCGCCGAAGTGGGAGGCGAGCTGCTCGACGGTGGCGCGGACGGTGGCGCCGGGCGGCGGGAAGAGGGACCGGAAGTCGTTGTTGGGGACGGTCGCGTTCTTGCGGCGCTTGCGGGCGGCGAGGATCTTCTCGGGCCGCAGCAGGGTCGCGAGGAGGCCCATGACCTCGTCGACGGCCTGGCCCGGGGCCTTGCCTACGAGGTAGGCGAGGGTGCGGAGCAGGGTGCTGAGGACGAGCCGTACGAGGACGTACGGCAGGGCCCGGCCGCGGGTGTTGGCGAGGAGGGAGTGGACGGCGCCGGCCTTGTCGACGCGGTGCGGGTTGGCGGCGGTGCGTCCGGCGCAGTCGACGGTGCGGCGCTCGCGGGCGGAGGCCTCTGCGTGCCGCAGGACGGCGTCGGGGGCGACGAGGACGTGGAAGCCGGCGGAGTGCGCGCGCCAGCAGAGGTCGACGTCGTCGCGCATGAGGGGCAGGCGCCGGTCGAAGCCGCCGAGTCCCTCGAAGACGTCGCGGCGGACGAGCATGCCGGCGGTGGAGACGGAGAGGACGGAGCGGACCTGGTCGTGCTGGCCCTGGTCCTGCTCGCGGCGGTCGAGTCCGGTCCAGCGGCGACCGCTGCGGGCGATGCTGACGCCGGCTTCGAGGAGCTGCTTCCTGTCGTACCAGCCGCGCAGCTTGGGGCCGATGACGGCGGCTTCGGCGTCGGACTCGGCGACGCGCAGGAGTTCGGCGAGGGCGCCGGGCTCGGGGGCGCAGTCGTCGTGGAGGAGCCACAGCCACTGGACCGGTTCGCCGTGCGGGAGTTCGGGGAGGTCGTACGCCTCGTCGTTCCAGGTGCGGCTGACGGGGTCCCAGCCGCTGGGGCGCTTCAGGTAGGGCAGGTCCTCGGGTCCGAGCAGGGGCGCGGTGCGGGCGGCCTCCTCGACGGCGGCGCCGAAGCCGGTGCGGCGTGCGAGGTGCAGGACGCGGTCGGCGCCGATGGCGTCGGCGACGAGCTGCGCCGAGTCGTCGGCGCTGCCGGTGTCGGCCGCCACCACGGCCTGCACGGGGCGCTCCTGGGCGAGCAGCCCGGCGAGCGCGTCGGGCAGCCAGCGGGCGCCGTCGTGGGTGACGAGCACGGCGGTGACGACGTGTCGCGGAAACTCAGGAGTTGAGGACATCGAGCTACGGGCCCTCCGGCCGGGGTCGCCCGCGGGGGGCGTGGGGAGCGTCTCGGACGGAGGCCCACACTAACGGCTGCACGCGGAGCGGTCCGCCGCCCTGTGGACAGACCGTGCGGGACGGGTTCTTGAAGGACACCGCGTGAAGGACACGGCGTGCCGGGCGCCGCGTACCGGACCCACCGGGTGAAGGACACCGCGTGCCGGGCGCCGTGTACCGGGCACACCGCATGCCGGACACGCAGAACGGTCCGCCGCCTGTGGATGGTGCACAGGGGGCGGACCGTTCGTCGTGTCCTGGTGTGCGCGCCGGGGCGCGCGGGGGCGGGCGGGCTGTGCGCGGTTCAGACGGCGGCCTTCTTCAGGCGGCGTCGCTCGCGCTCGGAGAGGCCGCCCCAGATGCCGAAGCGTTCGTCGTTCTGCAGGGCGTATTCGAGGCACTCGGAGCGGACCTCGCAGGCGAGGCAGACCTTCTTGGCCTCGCGGGTCGAGCCGCCCTTCTCGGGGAAGAAGGACTCGGGATCGGTCTGGGCGCACAGCGCGCGCTCCTGCCAGCCGAGTTCCTCGTCCGCGTCCTCGACCAGCAGTTCCTGGAACAACTCGGTCATGTGCGCCCCTCGTCTGTTCTGTGCGTCCCCGTGATGTTGCCGGGGCGAACCCGGCCGAACGACACGAGTGAAATTACAAGTTCGTGCTCTGTGCGAGTCAAGCCGAGATCTGCTATTGGGCCCCGTATTCACTCTGCGGAACCAAGCCTATGCGGAAAGTGTTCAAATCACCAAAAAACGTGACACATGCCGCTGGCTTGACCGCGCCGCGACACCTGCACAAGGGAGGACGTCCGGGACTTGGATCTTGTTGCGGTCCAGCCGCGGAAGCGATCTGGATCACAGTCCGATCTCGCCCCACCATGTTTAAGGGCGCGGTCGAAGCGCCATCTCTCCTGGTCCGCACCTGAACAAACCTTTCTCCGGGCACGGTAACCGGATGAGGTGAAACATTACCCCCAAAACGGGCATTGAGTTGACAGTCGGGTGCCCCTCCGGCCACCTTTGGTGGCATGCCAGCGACCACAGCGCCCTCCGCGACCCACAGCCGTGGGTTCCGCCGCGCTGTCCAGGCGCGCTGTTGCTGTTGCTGTCCCAGCTGTTGATGCCGTAGAGCTCCAGCTTCTTCTCCCAGCGTCACCCTGCGTCACCCGTGTCACCTCTCTTCCGTGACCCCCCACCGCTTCTGTTTCTGCTGAGGAACCTCCCCACCCCATGAACATGGACAGCGACCTTCAGATCGCCGGCGACATCCTCGAAGTCCCGCACCTGCTCCAGCCCGAGCGCGCCCACCCCGTCACCGTGGCCGAGTTCGCCGGCCTCGCGCGCTCCATCGCCGAGGACCGCTCCCAGTGGGCCCCGTACGTCGAGTACGACGCCACCACCCGCTGGTACCACCGCCTGCGCACCGGCCCCGGCTACGAGGTGTGGCTGCTCTCCTGGGTGCCAGGACAGGGCAGCGGCCTCCACGACCACGGCGTCTCCTCCGGCGTGCTGACCGTCCTGGAGGGCGAGCTCACGGAACGTACGGACCGGGGCGTGCGGACGCTCGACGGCGGCGCGCAGCGGGTCTTCGCGCCGGGGTACGTCCACGAGGTCGTCAACGACTCCCTCGAACCGGCCGTCAGCCTGCACGTCTACTTCCCCGGCCTCACCGAGATGCCGATGCACGAGTCGCTGCAGGCGCAGTGCGCCCCGGCCGCCCCCGGATTGATCGACGCCTGACACACTGCACTGCATGCGCATTGTGGTTCTGGCCGGCGGCATCGGTGGTGCCCGTTTCCTTCGCGGCCTCAAGCAGGCCGCGCCGGACGCGGAGATCACGGTCATCGGCAACACCGGTGACGACATCCATCTCTTCGGGCTGAAGGTCTGCCCCGACCTGGACACGGTGATGTACACCCTCGGCGGTGGCATCAACGAGGAGCAGGGCTGGGGACGCACGGACGAGTCCTTCACCGTCAAGGAGGAGCTCGCGGCGTACGGGGTCGGGCCCGAGTGGTTCGGCCTCGGCGACCGGGACTTCGCCACCCACATCGTCCGTACGCAGATGCTCGGCGCGGGCTACCCGCTGAGCGCCGTCACCGAGGCGCTGTGCGCCCGCTGGCAGCCCGGCGTGCGCCTCCTCCCCATGTCCGACGACCGGGTCGAGACGCACGTGGCGATCGAGGTCGACGGTGAGCAGCGCGCGGTGCACTTCCAGGAGTAC
Organism: Streptomyces sp. NPDC055815; assembly: GCF_053616475.1. Classification (NCBI taxonomy): domain Bacteria; kingdom Bacillati; phylum Actinomycetota; class Actinomycetes; order Kitasatosporales; family Streptomycetaceae; genus Streptomyces; species Streptomyces sp. NPDC055815. The sequence goes on from NZ_JBSHDU010000078.1 coordinate 21,363, forward strand.
TGGGTGAAGCTACGCGCCTCCGTCGACGCGAAGGCCGTCGTGGCGGTCGGCGCGGAGGCCGCGAAGCCCGCGCCGGGGGTCCTGGAGGCCATCGCCGAGGCGGACGTCATCCTCTTCCCGCCGTCCAACCCGGTGGTGAGCGTCGGGACGATCCTGGCCGTGCCCGGGATCCGCGAGGCGGTCGTCGCGGCCGGGGCGCCGGTCGTGGGCCTCTCCCCCATCGTCGGTGACGCGCCCGTGCGCGGCATGGCCGACAAGGTCCTCGCGGCGGTGGGCGTGGAGTCCACGGCGGCGGCGGTGGCCCTGCACTACGGCGCCGAACTCCTCGGCGGCTGGCTCGTCGACACCGTGGACGCGGGCGCGGTCGCGGAGGTCGAGGCGGCGGGCATCGCGTGCCGCGCGGTGCCGCTGATGATGACGGACGTGGACGCGACGGCCGCGATGGCCCGCGAGGCGCTGGCGCTGGCCGAGGAGGTACGGGGGTGACGGGGCCGGGGGCGGGCTCGGGCTCGGGCCCGGGGGACTCGGCTGACCCGAGCGGCTCGGTGGGCACGAGCGACTCGGTGGGCACGAGCGGCTCGGGCGGCACGAGCGGCTCGGGCGGCTCCGTGGGGGCTTTCGGTTCGGACGGTGCCGGCATCGCGTCGTACGCGCCCGCGTATCGCGTCTGGGCGCTTTCCGGGCTGCCCGAGGTGGCCGCCGGGGACGATCTCGCCAAGCTGATCGCCTCCGTCTCGCCCGACCTCGTCGACGGGGACGTCCTGCTCGTCACCTCCAAGATCGTCAGCAAGGCCGAGGGGCGGGTGATCGCGGCCGACGACCGCGAGGAGGCCATCGACGCCGAGACGGTACGGGTGGTGGCGCGGCGCGGCACCCTTCGTATCGTCGAGAACCGGCAGGGGCTCGTCATGGCCGCCGCCGGCGTCGACGCCTCCAACACGCCATCCGGGACGGTGCTGTTGCTGCCCGAGGACCCCGACGCCTCGGCGCGGCGCATCCGTTCGGGGCTGCGCGAGGCGCTCGGCGTCGACGTGGGCGTCGTCGTCACGGACACCTTCGGGCGGCCCTGGCGCACCGGGCTCACCGACGTCGCCATCGGCGCGGCCGGCGTGCGGGTCCTCGACGACCTGCGCGGCGGGACCGACGCCCACGGCAATCCGCTGAGCGCCACCGTGGTCGCCACCGCCGACGAACTCGCCGCCGCCGGCGACCTGGTGAAGGGCAAGGCGGCCGGGCTTCCCGTCGCCGTCGTGCGCGGACTGCCCCACGTGGTGGGCGACGACGACGAGGAGGGCGCGCGGGCGCTCGTACGAGTGGCCGCCGACGACATGTTCCGGCTCGGGACCTCGGAGGCCGTACGCGAGGCGGTGACGCTGCGGCGGACCGTACGGGAGTTCACCGACGAGCCCGTCGACCCGGGCGCGGTCCGGCGCGCGGTCGCCGCCGCCGTGACGGCCCCGGCGCCGCACCACACCACTCCGTGGCGGTTCGTGCTCCTGGAGTCGGCGGAGTCCCGGACGCGGCTGCTCGACGCCATGCGGGACGCGTGGATCGCGGACCTGCGGCGCGACGGCAAGTCCGAGGAGTCCATCGCAAAGCGGGTCCGGCGCGGGGACGTCCTGCGCAACGCGCCCTACCTCGCGGTGCCCTGCCTCGTCATGGACGGCTCCCACCACTACGGCGACCCGCGCCGGGACGCCGCCGAGCGCGAGATGTTCGTGGTCGCGACCGGCGCCGGCGTGCAGAACTTCCTCGTGGCGCTCGCCGGTGAGCGGCTCGGCTCGGCGTGGGTGTCCTCGACGATGTTCTGCCGGGACGTCGTACGGGACGTCCTCGGGCTGCCCGAGGACTGGGACCCCATGGGTGCGGTCGCCATCGGGCACCCGGCGGCTCCGCCGAAGGACCGGCCGGCGCGGCCGGCTTCGGAGTTCGTCGCGGTGCGGTGACGGTCCTCTAGAGGTCGGCGATGTTGCCGGGCGTCATGCGGGGCGCCCGGCGCGGTGGTACGCGGCCGCTGAGGAGGATCAGACGGGCCGCGCGGTGGCGCTGGCCCGCGTACGGGGCGAGGAGCTCCAGCATCGCCTCGTCGTCCGTCGTACGGTCGCCCGCGAGCGCCCAGCCGACGATGCCCGGCAGGTGCAGGTCGCCGGTGGTGACCTCGTCCGGGGCGCCGTTGCTGCGCTGGATCGTCTCCGCGCTCGTCCAGGGGCCGATGCCCGGGACCAGCTCCAGGCGCCTGCGGGCCGCCGGTCCTTCCATCTGCGCGGCCTCCTCCAGGCGGGCCGCGACCCTCGCCGCGCGGACGATCGTGGCCGAGCGCTTGCCGTCCACGTTCGCGCGGTGCCACTCCCAGGACGGGATCTGGGTCCACGCGCGCGCGTCCGGCATCACGAACATGCCGTCCGGGGCCGGGCCCGGGGCCGGCTCGCCGTACTTCCGTACGAGCGTCCTCCAGGACCCGTAGGCCTCGTGCGTCGTGACCTTCTGCTCCAGGACCGACGGGATCAGCGACTCCAGGACCAGACCGGTACGGGTCAGGCGCAGGCCCGGGCGGCGGCGGTGGGTCGCCAGGACCAGCTTGTGGCGGGGGACGAAGGCGGAGGGGTCGTCCTCGGCGCCCAGGAGGGCCGGGAGGCGGTCCAGGAGCCAGCCCGCTCCGGCGCCCCAGGCCTCGGCGGCCACCTTGCCCTCGCCGATCCCGATACGGAGCGTGCCGGGGCCGTCCGGGGTGCGGCTGGCCCGCCACACCGAGCCGTCCGGGGTCGCCCGGAAGGTGGGGTCGGCGGGGCCGCGGCGGAGGGGGCCGAGGGTGAGGCCCAGGTCCAGGGGGGCGTCTTCGGTGACGGGGAGGGGGATGTGGCCGCCGCGGACTGTTGTGCGGGTGGGGTTGGGTGCGTAGCGGCCGGCCATGCGTATGAGCGTAGCCGGGTGGGGGGCGGGCTACGCGCGCCCGTGTTGCCCGCGCCCGGCTGGGCGGTGCCCCGGTCCGCCCCCCCGTGTGGGCCCGCGCCCGGCTGGGCGGCGCCCGGGCCCACCCCCGTGTGGGCAATCGTCCCGCTGGGGCGAGACGGGTGGGCACACGGGACGGCGCCCTTCAGCGGCGCCTCCGCGTTCCGCGCCCTGGCCCGCACCCCGTGCACCGAGCTGGTGGTGCGGGTCAGGCTCGGGAGCCTCTGGCGCCGGCAAGGGCGCCGTCCGTTGTGCCCACCCGTTCCGCCCCTTGCGGAACGCCTGCCCACAACGGGGTGGGCACCGCCCCTTGCGGAACGCATGCCCGCAACGGGGTGGGTGCCGTGCGGGTGGGTGGGTATCGCACCGGCGGGGCGCAGGCCCGCGATGCGCTACTGGTCCGAGGAGAAGCGGACTGCGCCTGCCGGGAGGGTGGTGTTGCACCAGATTCGGACGCCCTCGCGGAGTTCGTTGTCCGGGCCCACCTGCGCGCCGTCGCCGATGACCGCCCCGCTCACCACCGTGCGCGCGCCGATCCGCGCCCCCGCGCCGATCAGCGAGTCCGTGATCACCGCGCCCGGTTCGACGATCGCGCCCGCGAGGAGCGTCGAGCCCGTCACCCGGGCGCCCTCGCCGACCACCGCGTCCGCGCCGACGACCGTGCCGCCGGTCAGCTTGGCGTCCGGGGCGACGCGCGCCGACGGCAGGACCAGGCGGTCGCCGCAGCGGCCCGGGACGGCCGGGGAGGGCGCGCGGCCCAGGACCAGGTCGGCGGAGCCGCGGACGAAGGCCTGCGGGGTGCCCAGGTCCAGCCAGTAGGTGGAATCCACCATGCCCTGGAGGTGGGCGCCCGAGGACAGGAGTTCCGGGAAGGTCTCCCGCTCCACCGAGACCGGGCGGCCCGTGGGGATGGTGTCGATGATCGAGCGCTTGAAGACGTACGCGCCCGCGTTGATCTGGTCCGTGACGATCTCCTCCGGCGTCTGCGGCTTCTCCAGGAAGGCCGTGACGCGACCGGTGGCGTCCGTGGGGACCAGGCCGAAGGCGCGCGGGTCCTCGACCCGGGTCAGGTGGAGCGAGACGTCCGCGCCGGAGGAGGAGTGGGTCTCGACGAGGGCCTGGATGTCCAGGCCCGTGAGGATGTCCCCGTTGAAGATGAGGACCGGCTCGTCGGGGCCCGAGTGCAGCCGCGAGGCGACGTTGCGGATGGCGCCGCCGGTGCCGAGGGGTTCCTCCTCGGTGACGTACTCCAGGCTCAGGCCGAGGGACGAGCCGTCACCGAAGTGCGGCTCGAAGACCTCGGCCAGGTAGGAGGTGGCGAGCACGATGTGCTCGACGCCGGCGGCGCGGGCCCGGGCCAGCTGGTGGGTCAGGAAGGGGACGCCCGCCGCGGGAACCATGGGTTTGGGCGTGTTGACCGTGAGGGGTCGCAGCCGTGTGCCCTTGCCACCGACCAGGAGGATCGCTTCTGTCACCTTGTCGTCTCTGCTTCCTGTTCGGGTCCGGTCGGCTCGCCCGTCTCGGTCGTCCGTGCGATATGACCGGTCAGTTTATGCAGATGGTTGCCTCCCTGACCGCATCCGAGACCGCATCAGGGCCTTCCCTGGTACTTCGCCGAGGTCACACGGGCCGTGCCGAGCTTGCCGTACAGGCGTCCACCGGGACATTCCGTGGCGAATCCGTCGCGGTGTCCGGCGATGGCGTTGAACCGTACCGTCTTGCCCTTCTTGTACAGGTTTCCGCCACCTGAGACCAGGTACGACGTGCCCTTCGGGTTCACCCCGTGCAGCCCGAGCTTCCAGGCCGTCAGGCGCGCGACGGCGGTCACGACGGCGGCCGGCGGGTTGCTCTTGCTGAAGGTGCCGAGGACGGCGATGCCCATGCTGTTGGTGTTGAAGCCGAGGGTGTGCGCGCCCATGACCGGCTTGGCGACGCCGCCGGCCCGGCCCTCGTAGATGTTTCCGCACTTGTCGACGGCGAAGTTGTAGCCGAAGTCCCGCCAGCCGCTGCTCTTCACGTGGTAGCGGTAGATGCTGCGCAGGACCGAGGGGGCTTGCTTGCAGGTGTAGTTGTTGCCGGTGGCGCTGTGGTGCACGAAGGCCGCCTTGATGGTCTTCGTGTAGACGAAGCCCTTCTCGCGGATGCTCTCGTCCGCGCCCCAGCCCTTACGGGTGATGATCTTGGGTCGGGGGCCGATGTACGGCTTCGCCGCGAGAGCCGCCGGAGCCACAGGGGCGGCCTGAGCTGCCTGAGCCCCCTGGGCCGCCTGGGCTTCCTGGGCCGCCTGGGCCGCCGCCGGTGCCGCCGCCGCCTGTTGGGGCATCGACCGGGCCGTGAGTTCCGTCTCCTCCTTGGAGAGGGCCGGGATCCAGGCCGCGCCGTACGGGGCGAGCTGGGCGTTCACCGCGCTCGCCGCCGCCTCCGCCGCGGTCGCACGGGCCGCGACTTCCGGGATCCGCGCGCTGCGGGTGTGCGGCGCGGGGGCCTCGGGCTCGCCCGTCGCGTCCTGTCCCTGGGCCTCGCCCGGGTCCACGAGTTCGAGCCGCAGGCCCGCCGGGAGCGGTTCCTCGCCCCGTACGCGGATCTCGACGCCGTCCGAGTCGCCCACCCACAGCGGGGCCGTGGAGCCGCGGAGCACCCGGGCCGAGCCCTCGGCGGTGTCGGGGTCGGCGCCGTGCTCCTCGTTGTGGGTCTCCACGTCCTGCCACGGCGACCAGGCGCCGCCGCCGGTGGCGCGGGTGCGGACCTGGACGGTGCCGTGCAGCGGGGCCGCCGGGTCGTCCCAGACGACGCCGACGAGCGAGAAGGGCCTGACGTCGCGTCGGGCGAGCCCCTGCTCGCCCGAGCCGGTCGCCCCGCCCCCCAGGGACCGCGTGGCGGCACCGAGCGGTTCGAGCGGCAGCGACTGGGTGGAGCCCGGGAGTTCGGGCGCGGGTGGCAGTGCGGAGGCGGCCGCGGGTGGCGCCGAGGCCGCCGCCGGCACGGTGAGGGAGACCGGCAGGGCGAGCACCGCCGCGCAGGTGACGGCGATCGAGGAGGCGAGTGAGGCACGCATGGGCCGATCGTGCGGATCGCCGGGCCGTTCCGCGCGCCGGGAACCCGCCCGGAAACTGACGGGCCGTCGGTCCGACCGGAGGACGCCGTCACCGGTACGGCGGACCCCCGCGCGCCCGCCCGCGTACGCTGTCGGGCGTGAACGCCAGCGACCGCACCCCCGCCGACCTGCTGCGATCCGCGCTCGCCGCGGACCCCGCCCGCCCCTTGGTCACCTTCTACGACGACGCCACCGGTGAGCGCGTGGAATTGTCCGTCGCCACCTTCGCCAATTGGGTGGCCAAGACGGCGAACCTGCTCCAGGGCGAACTGTCCGCCGGACCCGGCGACCGGCTCGCGCTGCTGCTGCCCGCGCACTGGCAGAGCGCCGTCTGGCTGCTCGCCTGCTCGTCCGTCGGCGTGGTCGCGGAGGTCGGCGGCGACCCGGCGGACGCGGACGTCGTGGTCGCGGGGCCGGACGCCCTGGAGGCGGGCCTCGCCTGTTCCGGGGAGCGGATCGCGCTCTCCCTGGCCCCGCTGGGCCGCCGCTTCCCGTCCGCTCCCGCCGGTTACGCGGACTACGCGGTCGAGGTGCCGAGCCAGGGCGACCGGTTCGCCCCGTTCGTACCGGTCGATCCGGAGGCTCCGGCGCTCGTCGTCGACGGTACGGAACGCAGCGGCGCCGAGCTCGTCGAGCAGGCCCGGGCGGACGCGGCGACCCTCGGCCTCGCTCCCGGCTCCCGCCTCCTCTCCGGCCTCGGCTACGGGGACTGGCAGGGCCTCTCGTCGGGCCTGTACGCCCCTCTGGCGGCGGGTGGCTCGGTGGTGCTCTGCCGGAACCTGGACCAGCTGGGCGCCGAGGGCCTGGAGAAGCGCGTGGAGAGCGAGCGCGTCACGCACACGGCTCTTTGACGCCCTCGAAGGAGGGACGCCTGCCACCCTCTGCCCGCAGGGAGCCATCCAGATCAGCCGGCACCAGCCCGACACGCTCCGGCATCAGCTCCCACCCGACTGAGCGTCGGTTCACCCAGTAGGACCAGCACCGCGCCGAGTCCCCGGGTCCGTACCCCGAGTCCGGTACATGATCGGCCCGGGGGGAGTCCGCTCCTTCCGCACAACCATGCGTCGGGTTCGGCCGTCTCCTCCAGTGACGGTGGCGCCCGGCGCGCCGCCGACGCCCTGAAGGACGGACCCTGACGTGACGGACCGTGCTGGCACGCCCGCCGAACCGGATCCCCCGGCCACGGAGGACGAGGACACGGCACCCGGTGCTCCGGAGAAGCCGCGCCGGCGCCACTGGCTGCGCTGGACCGCCCTCGGTTGCGCGGTCGTCGTGCTGGCCGCCGCCGGGGTCGGCTGGTGGTTCTACCGGAAGCTCGACGACAACATCACCACGGACACCACCGCCGCCGCCGAGCTGGAGAAGTACGAGAAGGAGCGCCCGCCCGCGGGCACCTCGGCCGCCCGGAACATCCTGCTCATCGGCTCGGACACCCGGGCCGGCGAGGGGAACCGCAAGTACGGCAAGGACAAGGGCACCCAGCGTTCCGACACGACGATCCTGCTGCACCTCGCGGCGGGAAAGTCGAGCGCGACGGCCGTCTCGCTCCCCCGGGACCTGATGGTGACGATCCCGAGCTGCCGCAAGCCGGACGGGACCCGCACCCGGGAGCAGTTCGCGCAGTTCAACTGGGCCTTCGAGTTCGGCGGGACGGCGTGCACGATCCGTACCGTCGAGAAGCTGACCGGGATCCGGGTCGACCACCACATGGTGATCGACTTCCGGGGCTTCAAGAAGATGGTGGACGCCGTGGACGGGGTGGAGGTCTGCCTCAAGGAGCCGGTGAACGACAAGGACGCGAAGCTGAAGCTGCCCGCGGGCCGCCAGACGCTCAACGGGGAGCAGGCCCTCGGTTTCGTACGGGCCCGCAAGTCGATCGGCAACGGCAGCGACACGGAACGCATGGACCGCCAGCAGCAGTTCCTCGGCGCCCTCGTCAACAAGGTGCAGAGCGACGGGGTGCTGCTCAACCCGACCAAGCTCTACCCGGTCCTGGACGCGGCGACGAAGGCGATCACCACGGACCCGGGGCTCGACTCGCTGCGGGACCTGTACGACCTCGCGCGGAACATGCGGTCGATCCCGACGGAGAAGGTGCAGTTCCTCACGGTCCCGCGCCGTTCCTACCGATACGACGCGAACCGGGACGAACTCGTCCAGCCCGCGGCGAGTGAACTCTTCAAGCAGCTGCGCGAGGACAAGCCCGTCCTGGTGACACCCGACAACGAGAAGAAGGACGGGAAGCCCGATGACGCGGACTCGCCGGTGCCCTCGGCGACGCCGACCTTCACGGGACGGAACGCGGCGGAAGGGGTGTGTGAGTAAAGCGCGCCCCAAAGGGAGCGCGGGGAGCGATGAGGTTTGGGCAAATTGCCCGGTTGTAAGGTGCGTGGAATTTGTCACGGACGTCGCCCCACGCTGAACTGGGCGGATAGTGTGACGCGATCCGGTGCACCTCGACCGCGTGGTCGCACTCACCAAGGATCGAACGACCGAGAGAGCGGCGCCCTGTGGGGGAGGCGCCTCGCGTGGCACCGACGGAGGACTCGAGTAACCGTGGACGCGCACAGCCGTGGACGGGCGGACGAGATCGACCCCGCCGACCAGTGGGTCCTCAACCCGCAGACCGGCAACTACGAACTGCGACTGGACCGCTCCGCTGGGCAGCCGCGGCCGCAGTCCCCGTCCGGCTCCCGTAGATCCGCCTCCGCCGCACGCACGCCGGCGCCCGCCGCCACGCCGTCCGAGGCGCCCGTCCCCGGCCAGCGCCGCCGCAGGGCCCCCGAGGAGGCCGGCGGCGGCCAGATCCCGGCGCAGGGCCGCCGCAAGCGCAAACAGGGCGCGAGCCGCAAGAAGAAGGTCCTGCTGTGGACCGGCGGCACGATGGCCTTCGTGCTCGTGGGCGGCGCCGCCGGTGCGTACGCCCTCTACAACAAGCTCAACAACAACCTCGACGTCGTCGACGTCGTCGGCAAGAACACCAACGCCGGCTTCGCCAAGGGCAAGGCCTTCAACATCCTGGTCATCGGCACCGACAAGCGGACCGGCGAGGGCAACGCGGGCTACGGCGACAGGAACAGCCCCGGCCACGCCGACACCACGATCCTCTTCCACGTCTCCAAGGACCGGACGAACGCCACCGCGCTGTCCATCCCGCGCGACATGAAGACGGACATCCCCGACTGCCAGACGCGTCAGACCGACGGGACCATCAAGACGATCCCCGGCGAGTCCGACGTCCGCTTCAACGTGAGCCTCGGGCAGAACGGCCGCGACCCCGGCTGTGTCATGCGTACGGTCGAGGAGCTGACCGGCGTGACGGTCGACCACTTCATGATGGCCGACTTCAACGCCGTCAAGGAGATGACGACCGCGGTCGGCGGCGTGAAGGTCTGCGTCGAGAAGGCCGTGAACGACCCGAAGTCCCATCTGAAGCTGCCCGCGGGCGAGTCGGTCATCCAGGGCGAGCAGGCCCTGGCCTTCGTCCGCACCCGGCACAGCTTCGGCAACGAGAGCGACCTGGACCGCATCAAGGTCCAGCAGCAGTTCCTGAGTTCGATGATCCGCCAGATGAAGTCGGACGACACGCTGACGGACCCGGGCAAGCTCCTCGACCTCGCCAACGCGGCGACGAGCGCCCTCACCGTCGACTCCGGCATAGGCGACCTGACCAAGCTCCAGGGCCTGGCCCGCGAGCTGTCCTCGATCGACACCAAGAACATCGCGTTCACGACCCTCCCGGTCATCGACAACCCCGCCGAGAAGATCAGGGCGACGGTCGTCCCCGACCCGGTCAAGGCACCGCAGCTGTTCGCGATGCTGCAGTCCGACACCTCGCTCACCGAGGTGAAGAAGCAGCAGCAGGACGCCAAGAACGCGCAGGCCGCGCTCCTCAAGGGCACCCGCTCCACCGCCGCCGAGGTGCGCGTCGACGTCTACAACGGCAGTGGCATCCGGGGCGCGGCCCAGTCGACCATCAACTGGCTGCAGAACGACCAGGGTGTGAACCGCTCCACCAACAAGAGCAACGCCCCCGAAGAGGCGGCGAAGACCACGCTCGAGTACGCACCGAACCAGGCCGATCAGGCCCGCAAGCTCGCGGACATGATGGGTCTGCCGGCCACGGCTCTCAAGCCGGGCACGCAGAACGCCGGGGAACGCGAGCCCATGACGCTCGTCCTCGGCGCCGACTTCAAGGGCGCGGGGGTGCCCATCACCGGACCGGCAAAGGCGCCGAAGGATCTGGAGAAGGTAGCAGCAGACAAGCAGGTGTGCGCCAAGTGACCGGGAAACGCCCGGACTTGACGGACTCCTGACCTGACGAGGGGACCTGGGGTGGGACAGAGCAGCGTGCGTGGGGAGGGAACGCGGAAGAGCGTTCCGCGCGCCCGTGAACTGGGCTGGGACGACGACCTGTACGGCGCCGGGGAAGCGACCGGGGCGGGGGGCGACGCCCCCGAGGAGGAGGCCGCCTCGGCCCCGACCCGCGCCGAACGCCGAAGGGGCGGCGGGAAGGACGGCGGCGGTACGGGCCCGAGCGGGCGCGCCGCCGCGCGCCGGCGGGCCAAGAAGACCGGCAAACGCAAGGTGTTGCGCTGGACGGCGATCACGCTGTCGCTGCTGATACTCGGCACGGCCGGCGCCGGATACCTGTACTACGAGCACCTCAACGGCAACATCCGCGGCGGCAGCCGCGCGGGCGGCGACAGCGGCGTGAAGAAGGCCGCACCCAACGCGCTGGGCGACACCCCGCTGAACATCCTGCTGATCGGCTCCGACAGCCGGGCGGACGCGAAGAACGTCGCCCTGGGCGGCGGAAAGGACCTCCGCCAGAACCCGCCGCTCGCCGATGTGCAGATGCTGCTGCACGTCTCGGCGGACCGCAAGAACGCCTCGGTGGTCTCCATCCCGCGCGACACGATCCTGCACATCCCCGAGTGCAAGAGCGAGGACGGCAGCAAGACCTTCCCGGCCACCGAAGAGAGGCCGATCAACGAGACGCTGATGCGCGGCGGCCCCGGCTGCACCCTCACCACCTGGGAGACGCTCACCGGCGTCTACATCGACCACTGGATCATGGTCGACTTCGCGGGTGTGGTGGCGATGGCCGACGAGGTCGGCGGTGTTCCGGTCTGCGTGAACCCCGGGGTCTCCGACCACCCGACGAGGCTGCAGCCCGGCGGTTCCGGCCTGAAGCTGCCGCCGGGGACCACCGACGTCAAGGGCAAGCAGGCGCTCCAGTGGCTGCGTACCCGGCACGCGTTCGGCAGCGACCAGAACCGCGCCAAGGCCCAGCACATGTACATGAACGGCATGGTCGAGAAGCTCCAGAAGCAGAACGCCTGGACCGACACCGGCCGCCTGATGGGCTTGGCGGAGACCGCCACCTCGGCGCTCCAGGTCTCCGACGAGATCCGTTCGGTCAAGGGGCTCTTCGATCTGTCGATGCAGCTCAAGAACGTGAAGCTGGACCGCCTCACCACGGCGAACATCCCGACGGCGGAGTGGCCGCAGGACCGCAACAAGAACATCCTCGTGAAGTCGTCGGCCGACAAGATGTTCCGGATGCTCCGCGACGACGTCGCCTTCGACAAGAACGGCGACCCGGCCGACGCCAAGCCGAAGCCGAAGCCGTCCACGAAGCCGAAGGCCACCGCCGAGGCGCCCGGCTCGCTCCCCGTGACGGTCGTCAACGGCACGGGCAGCGACGCCGAGCCCGCCGCCGAGGGCCGCGCCCGCACGATCACCGACCTCCTCAAGGGCAAGGGCTTCACCCAGGCCGCCTCCTCCCAGGAGGGCGGCAACCGTGCGGACACCGTGATCACCTACCCGAAGGCCGAGGGCGATCAGGGCAAGGCGAACGCCCAGTCCGTGGCCAAGGTCCTCGGACTGCCCGACTCGGCCGTCCGGGCCGACGCGAAGGCCGAGGGCCTCACGCTCGTCGTCGGCGCCGACTGGCGCGAGGGCACGGTCTACAAGAAGCCGGCCGCCGAGGCCGGTGACATCCCGGACGGCGCGGACGTCCTCCGCGGCGACGAGAAGGGCTGCATGCAGGTCTTCTCGCCCTACAAGTGGGACGGGAAGAGCGCACGCACCTACTGAGCTCACGCACCACCGAACGAGCCGACGGCCGGGCCCCCGACAGGGGGCCCGCCGGCGGGGTGGGGTCGGGGGGGGTGTCTTATAAACAAATACGAGCCCACCAGACGTTTACAGATAGGGTATTGCGGGGGGGGGGTGTA
>NZ_JBSHDU010000078.1:33657-38480 GCF_053616475.1 Streptomyces sp. NPDC055815
CACCGGGGCCACTATAGGGGTTGCTGGCAGGTCCACTCGCCAAACCTGTGGGACGGCAGGCGCGCCCGAACATACGCTCCTCACCCACCACCACCCGTCCCGCGGCCGGGGCCCGGTATTGGTTACGGCCCGTCGTCGTGGGTACGGAGGTGCTCAGACCGTCTCGGTCTCGCCCGCCGGCACCGCCGGGCGGCGGCTCGCGATGACCTTCCGCGCGAGGGACCGGGGGCTGGTGAGGAAGCCGTAGCCCCAGGACATGTGCATGGTCGCGAGGGCCACCGGGATCCGGAGGCGGGCCTTCAGGGACAGGCCCTTGCCCGCCGGGACCGAGCCCGCCGTGATGGCGGCCAGGTAGCCCGCCGGGACCACGAAGCCGAGCGGGGTCAGGGCGGCGCCCACGACCAGGCCCGCGGCGATCGCGCAGACGGCGGCCGGCGGGGCCAGGTAGCGCAGGTTGATCGAGCCCTGGTGGTAGCGGGCCACCACGTGCCGCCAGCGGCCGTAGTCCTTGTACTGCTTCGCCAGCGCCTTCACCGAGGGCCGCGGGCGGTACTGGACGCGGAGCTCCGGCGAGAACCAGATCAGCCCGCCGGCCTCGCGGATGCGGAAGTTCAGCTCCCAGTCCTGGGCGCGGATGAACTCCACGTTGTACCCGCCCTGCCGCTCGAGCGCCTCGCGCCGGAAGACGCCCAGGTAGACCGTCTCCGCCGGGCCGGCCTCGCCGCCCGTGTGGAAGGCGGCGTTGCCCACGCCGATCTTCGAGGTCATCGCGGCCGCGACCGCGTCCTCCCAGGCGTTCTCGCCCTCGGCGTGCATCACACCGCCGACGTTCTGCGCGCCGGTCTCCTCCAGGAGCCGGACCGCGGTGGCGATGTAGTTCGGGGAGAGCATGCCGTGACCGTCCACGCGCACCACGATCGGGTGATGGGACGCCTGGATCGCCGCGTTGAGCGCGGCGGGCGTACGGCCCGTCGGGTTCGGCACCGTGATGACGCGGCGCGCTCCCGAAGCGGTCTCGCGGACGAGCTCGGCGGCGATCTCGTCCGTACGGTCCGTGGACGGGCCGAGGGCGATCACCACCTCCATCTCACCGGCGTACTCCTGCTCCAGGATGTGACGAACCGAGGTGCGCAGATACCGCTCCTCGTTGAGGACCGGCATGATCACGGAGACGGGGGGCGTGGCGTTCATCGCCCGCCACGTTACCGCGAACGGGGGACAGCGGTGCGCGCCGAGCGGGTGGTGCGCCCTTGCGCTGATCGTATGGGCCTACCGTGCTCACGGTTCCCGCTGTCCCACCGCGGAGGTGTCCGTCCGTGCCCACACCGCCCCGCACGCCCCGTCCCCGGCCCGCCGCGCGTCGCGTACCGGTCCGCCGGCGGCGGAGGCGCCCCCGGTGGGGGATGCGGATGGCGACGGCGCTCTCCGTGGCGGTTCTCACGGCCGGCGGGATCGGGCACGCGGTCGTCACCGGGCTCGACACCGGCATCACCCGCGTCGACCCCTTCAAGGACATGAAGAACCGGCCACAGGCGGGCCACGGCATGAACGTGCTCGTCGTCGGGACCGACGGGCGCGACCGGATCACCCCCGAGGAGAAGGCGAAGTACCGGCTCGGCGGAGCCCCCTGCCACTGCACCGACACCGTCATGCTCGTGCACATCTCCGAGGACCGGGAGCGGGCGAGCGTCGTCAGCCTGCCCCGCGACTCGTACGCGGAGATGCCCGAGCACACCGACCTGAACAGCGGCCGGAAGCACCGGGCCCACCCCGTGAAACTGAACGCCGCCTACGCCGAGGGCGGGCCCGGTCTGACCGTGCGGACCGTCGAGTCCATGACCGGCGTCAAGATCGACCACTATCTGGAGGTCGACTTCACCAGCTTCATGCGGACCGTGGACGCGGTCGGCGGGGTGCAGATCTGTACGACCCGGTCCCTGAAGGACTCGTACACCGGGCTCGACCTCTCCCCCGGCACCCATGAGCTCGACGGCGGGCAGGCCCTGCAGTACGTGCGCTCCCGGCACATCGACGGGGCCGCCGACATCGGCCGCATGCAGCGCCAGCAGCGGTTCCTCGCGGCGCTGATCGAGCGGATGACGAACGGCGGGGTGCTGCTCAATCCGGTGCGGTTCCGTGAGGTCGCGACGACGATGCTGGGCTCCGTACGGGCCGACGAGGACTTCGGTACGGATCAGCTGCTCGCCCTCGCCAAGGCCATGCACGGCTTCACCCCGGCCTCCTCGGAGTTCGTGTCCGTGCCGATCGGCGACATGAGCTTCCCCGTGAAGGGCATCGGCTCGACCGTGAAGTGGGACGCGGCCAAGGCACAGAAGCTGTTCCAGTCGCTGCGGGACGACCGGCCGCTCGCCGCGCCCCGCTCGGAGAGCTCCGGGAAGGCGCCCGGGGCGGTCGTCGTGGACGTGCCGCCGCGGACGATCCGCGTCCAGGTCTACAACGGGACCCGGACCGACGGGCTCGGCCGCAAGGTGGACGACGCGCTGCGGGCGACGGGGTTCGACACGACGCGTACGCCGATGACCGGGGCCGGGAAGGAGCGGGCTCGGACCGTGATCGAGTACGACCCTCGGTGGGACCGGTCGGCCAAGTCGCTGGCGGCGGCGCTGCCGGGGGCGGAACTCAAGGCGGTCGCCGGGAGGGGTGGGACCTTGCGGGTCATTGTGGGGGGTGGCTACAAGGGGGTCACGGCCGTGCGGGCGGAGGATTCCGCGGGCGGGGGGACCTTCGAGGCGGTCACCGGGGACAAGGTGGTGTGCCCGTGACCCCGCTCAGTCCTCGTAGCCCTCTGCTGCTCGGCGTTCTCTCAGTTCCTTGATCGCTTGGCGGCGGGCCAGGCGGTGGGTTCGGCGGATCTGGGCTTCCTGGTTGCGGCGCTTGTCCTGTTCGGTCTCCGGGATGACCTGGGGGACCGGGCGGGGCTTGCCCTCCGCGTCGACGGCCGCGAAGACGAGGTAGGCGGAGCCGACCTGGGTGGCGGGCGTGGACTCGTTCCAGCGCTCGGCCATGACCCGTACGCCGACCTCCATGGAGGACCGGCCCGTCCAGTTGACCTGGGCCTTGACGTGGAGGAGGTCGCCGACTCGGACCGGCTCCAGGAAGGCCATCTCGTCCATGGAGGCCGTGACCGCCGGGCCGCCCGAGTGCCGGCCCGCGACGGCGCCCGCCGCGTCGTCGACCAGTTTCATGATCACGCCGCCGTGCACCGTCCCGAGGAGGTTGGTGTCGTGGCTCGTCATGATGTGGCTGAGGGTGGTGCGGGACGCGGAGGTCGGCTTGCCCGGGATTCCGTCCGGGGTATCGCCCTGGTCTGTCATGTCCTCCACCTTATGCCGGGTCCGGCCCCCGTCCCCGCCGGGTCCGCTTTGCATCAGCTTGGCAACAGCAGCGGTCCGATCTTCCACCCGGACTGTCGCCCGGAAAGGGCCGCCCGGCACACTGGTCCACATGAATGACTGGCCTGATGAGCCCCAGGGACCCCGACGGATGAGCCATGTGCAGCGCCCGCAGGTTCCGCAGCAGCCGCCGCGTTCCCAGCAGGGTTACGGCCAGGGCCAGGGGAGCTACGACCCGAACTTCACGCAGGCGCAGAACCAGGGGTACGACTCCGGTTACAGCTCCGGCCAGGTGTACGGCGGCGGCCCCCAGAACCAGGGCGGCGGCGGCCGCGGCGGGGTGCCCCCGCAGTACGCGCCGCAGGGGCCCGGCCGTCCCGCGCCGGACTGGCGCAAGCGGATCAAGGTCGGCTCGATCGTGCTGGTCGTCGGCGTCCTCGCCTGGGGCATCGGCACCTACGCCTGGGCCAGCTCGCAGATGCGCAACGAGGTCGATCTCTCCAAGGTCATCGAGCGGCCGGAGGAGGGCGACTGCACGACGTATCTGATCGTCGGCTCCGACAGCCGTGAGGGCATGTCCGCCGAGGAGAAGAAGAAGCTGCACACCGGTTCCGCCGAGGGCAAGCGGACCGACTCGATGATGATCCTCGCGGCCTGCTCCAGCGGGAACACGATGGTCTCGCTGCCCCGTGACTCCTGGGTGACGATCCCGAACTTCGTGGGCTCCGAGTCGGGCAAGTCGTACCCGGCGCGCGGCGGCTCCAAGCTGAACGCGGCCTACGCCATGGACGGCCCCGAGCTGCTCGTGCGGACCGTCGAGTACAACACCGGCCTGCGCATCGACCACTACGCCGAGATCGGCTTCGCCGGCTTCGCGAACATCGTGGACGCGCTCGGCGGCGTCGAGCTGAACATCGACAAGGGCTTCAAGGACAAGAAGTCCGGCGCCGACTTCCAGGCCGGCAAGCAGACCCTCAACGGCGAGCAGGCCCTGGCCTTCGTCCGCACCCGGTACGCCTTCGCCGAGTCGGACCTCCAGCGGACGAAGAACCAGCAGAAGTTCCTCTCCGCCCTCGCGAACCAGGCGGCGACGCCGGGCACGATCCTCAACCCGTTCGCGCTGTACCCGACGCTCGGCGCCGGTCTGGACACGCTGATCGTCGACAAGGACATGTCCCTGTACGACCTCGGGAAGATGTTCTTCGCGATGAAGGGCATCAGCGGCGGCGACGGCAAGTCCATGAACATGCCGATCTCGGGATCCGCGCCGCAGGGCTCCCTGAAGTGGGACATGCCCAAGGTGAAGCAGCTGGTCGAGCAGATCAAGAACGACGAGAAGGTCACCGTCGAGTCCAACCGCTAGACGGACACGTGGAAGGGGCGTCCTCCCGGCCGGGAGGACGCCCCTTTCGCTTTCTCCGTTACGGGAGGTTGCGGGCCATGACGATGCGCTGGGACAGGTTGGTGGCC
>NZ_JBSHDU010000079.1:0-23915 GCF_053616475.1 Streptomyces sp. NPDC055815
ACCTCGGCGTCGTGCGGCAGCACGGCCGCGATCGTCCCGCCGGAGACGGCGATCGACGCGGGCCGCGTCCCCTCCGGGGTGATGACGCGTGTCGAGCGCAGGACCAGGTTGACGTCCACCCGTACCCCTCTCTTCAAGTGACTCGCAGAGAAAACCGAGAATTTCAACGAACTGTTGAAAAGGAGTCTTCACTTCCGGGCGACGGGTCGTCAAGGGCACACTTCCAGCATCGGCCGTCGGCGAACCCGACTTAGAGGTTTCCACAAAGTGGAATGAGAATTCCGTACAGTAGAACGTAGCTCCGCACATGCGGGCCGGACCCCGACCGCTCCGGGCCCTCGCCGACACCGGACAAACACCCCCTGACCGGCGCTGACGCCGGGACCGGGACCGTGTGCCCCGGCCGGCGGCCCGGTAGGCTGCTGCCTTGCCCGCCTGCCCCGAAAGGACCGTTGACGTGCCGACGTCCAGCGCCAGCACCACCGACGCCGCCAAGCCCGCCGCCGCGAGCGGGGGCGTCCAGTCCCTTGAGCGCGCCTTCGACCTCCTGGAGCGGATGGCCGATGCCGGGGGCGAGGTCGGGCTGAGCGAGCTCTCCGCCAGCAGCGGACTCCCGCTCCCCACCATCCACCGGCTCATGCGCACCCTCGTGGCCTGCGGCTACGTCCGCCAGCAGCCCAACCGCCGGTACGCGCTCGGCCCCCGGCTCATCCGGCTCGGCGAGTCCGCCTCCCGCCTCCTCGGCACCTGGGCCCGCCCCTACCTGGCGCGGCTCGTCGAGGAGACCGGCGAGACCGCGAACATGGCGCTGCTCGACGGCGACGAGATCGTGTACGTGGCACAGGTGCCCTCCAAGCACTCGATGCGCATGTTCACCGAGGTCGGCCGCCGGGTCCTGCCGCACTCGACCGGCGTCGGCAAGGCGCTCCTCGCGCACACCCCGGCGGAGGAGGTACGGGCGCTGCTGGCCCGCACCGGCATGCCGGCCGCGACCGAGAAGACCATCACCACCCCGGACGGCTTCCTCGACGCGCTCGTCGCGGTCCGCGAGACGGGGTACGCGGTCGACGACAACGAGCAGGAGATAGGAGTCCGCTGCCTCGCGGTCTCCGTGCCGGACTCCCCCACCGCGGCGGCCATCTCCATCTCGGGCCCGGCGGGCCGGGTCACCGAGGCGGCCACCGAGAAGATCGTCCCGATCCTCCAGGAGGTCGCACGCGAGCTCTCGGCGGCCCTGGCGAACACCTCCGGCAACAACCAGGGCTGAGGCCGGCGGGGGGGCGATCTCGTCGTCGGACAGGCCCCGCGCCCGGGCGGATCCCGCTCACGGAGGAGCCTGCGACTACCGCGGACGCGGTAGTCGCGCGGTTTCTGCCGCGTCCGCGGCAGCGCGAAATGACCGCGCCCGCCGGACGACGGGCGAGGGGGCGGGCGGACATGCTCGGGCCACGTCCTGATCCCGCCTCCAGAAGGAGCAGCCCATGTCCGTCCGCACCGTGCTCGCCGTGACCGGAGCCGTCCTGGTCTGCGGTCTCGCGTTCGCCGTCCCGGCGGCCGCCGACCCCGTGGTCCAGCCCGTCGCCGCGAGCGTCTACACCCTGAGCGTCGGCCGCGTCACCTCCTCCGTGGCGGCGGTCGTCGGCCTCCTCGGCGCGGTCAACGGCGGCCTCGCCCTGGCCCGTACCGCAGGCCCGGGCCACATCGCCGGCTGGGCCCGGCGGAACGGGGCGGTCACGGCGCTCCTGGCCGGAGCGGTCGCCGTGGTCGCCGGCGCGGTGGTCGCGGCCACCGCCGACGGCGGCCTCGGCACCGGCAACGGCCTGGGCGGCGCGTACGTCGCCATGCTGGTGGGCGTCGTCGCCCTCGCCCTCGGGTGGCGGGCCCGCTCCCGCCGGTCCCGCTGACGCGGTGGCCCAAGCCCGACCCGGGTCCTCAGGCCCGTACCGGCGACTCCGTGAGCCGGCCGTCCTGGACCGTCACCGTGCGGTCCGTGCGGGCCAGGTGCGTGCGGTCGTGGGTGACCAGGACCGTCGCGGTCCCCCGCTCCGCCGTCAGCGTGGCCAGGAGGTCCATCACCGCCGCCCCCCGCTCGTGGTCCAGGGCGCTGGTCGGCTCGTCGACCAGGAGCACGGACGGCTCGTTCATCAGCGCCCGCGCGATGTTGACCCGCTGCCGCTGACCGCCCGACAGCTGGTGCGGCCGCCGGTGCGCCTGGTCCGCGAGGCCCACCGCGTCGAGCAGGTCCAGGGCCCGGCCCCGTACCGCCTTGGGCGCCCGCTTCGACAGGTGGGCCATCACCTGGAGCTGCTCCACCGCGCTCAGCGAGGGCAGCAGGTTCGGCTGCTGGAAGACGATCCCGATGTGCTCACGGCGCAGCTCCGCCTTGGCGGCGGCGGTCAGCGGCCCCGTGTCCGTACCGGCGACGACGACCCGCCCCTCGTCCGGGGTCACCAGGGTGGCGGCGACCGCGAGGAGGCTGGACTTGCCGGAGCCCGACGGGCCGACGACGGCCGTGAGCGTCCCGGCGGGGACGGTGAGGGAGACGGCGTCGAGGGCGGTGAGCCGGCCGTCGCCGTCGGGGTAGGTGAGGGTGACGGCGTCGAGGACGAGGCTCATCGGGCGCTCCCGAGGGCGGTGAGGGGGTCGACGGCGGTGATCCGCCGGATGGACAGGGCGGCGCCGAGGACACCGAGGACGACGATCACGGCGGCCGGTCCGAGGACGGTCAGCGGTTCGAGGACGAAGGGCACGTTCCCGCCGCTGACGAGGGCGCCGATGCCGACCGCGAGCGCGGTGCCGAGCAGGGTGCCGGCGGTGAGCATGAGGACGGCCTGCCCGAGGGCGTCCTTGAGGAGGTACGGGGTGGAGGCGCCGAGCGCCTTGAGGACGGCGACGTCACCGCTGCGCTGGATGGTCCAGACGGTGAAGAAGGCTCCTATGACGAGCGCGGAGATGGCGAAGAGGAAGCCGCGCATCAGCTGCAGCGAGCCGTTCTCGGCCTGGTAGGACCCTATGGCGGTGAGGGCCCCGTCGAGGGTGCGGGCCTCGGTGCCGGCGGCCTTGTCGCCGGCCGCCCAGTCGACGTCGTCGCCGCTCAGCGCGATGACGGTGGCCTGTTCCCCCGCGGTGGTGCCGCTGTGGCCGAGCTTCTGCCAGTCGCCGAGGGAGGTCCACACCACGGGCGTGTGGCTGTACGAGGCGTCGCCGGAGACCGCGGAGACGGTGACCTTCAGCGGGCCGAGGCGGACGGTGTCGCCTGCGCGCACGGCCAGCTCCTGAGCCGCCGACTCGGACAGGACCGCCTTCCCCGCGCCCACGGTCCCGGGCGCGAGCCCCGAGCCCGGCTCCGTACCGAAGGCGGAGACGGCGGCGGTGCGGTCACCGGCGGCGGCGTTGAGGGTACGGATGCCGAGCGGATCGGCCTCCGTCACCCCGGGCCGCTCCGCCCACCCGCGCCACTGCTCCTCCGTCACCGTCGAATTGGTGAAGGAGACCGACTGCCCGGACGGCGGCGCCGCGAAGGCCAGCCGGTCGGCGGGCAGACCGGTGATCGCGGAGATGTTCTCTCGCGCGAGCCCGGCGGTCAGCCCGGACAGCAGGCCCACGAGCAGGGTGATCAGCACGATCACCGTGCCCATGAGGGTGAAACGCCCCTTGGCGAATCTCAGGTCTCTCCATGCCACGAACATGCTGACCAGACTGGTCCGCGAGGGGCCCCGCGGGCATCGCGCCACGGATGGCTCCGCAATCAAACTTTCGGTTGAGTCCGGATTGTCTCCCGCTGTCTAGGCTGGTGGGACCATGGATCCCCGCTCCCTCACCCCCGCCCTCCGCGCCCTGCGCCTCTGCCTGCACCTCCTCATGGCGGGCCTGCTCGCGCTGGCGGCGGTACGGGCGCACTCGCCCGCCGGGACGGTGGCGGCGGTCGTCATGGGCGCGGTGTACGCGGCCGGCTCGTACGTGCCGTCCGTGCGGAGCTCGCAGCGGGCCGCCGCCGTGTGGCTGGCGGTCCTCGGCGCGACCTGGCTCGGGCTGCTCTGGCTCACCCCGGAGGCGCTCTGGCTGGCCTTCCCCCTGTACTTCCTCCAGCTGCACCTGCTGCCCACCCGCTGGTCGCTGCCGGCCGTGGGGCTGACGGCGGGCGCGGCGATCCTCTCGTACGTGGGGCACGGCGCCGCGCTCAATCCGGGGGTCTTCATCGGGCCGCTGCTCGGCGCGGCGGTCGCGGTGGCGACGGTCCTCGGCTACCAGGCCCTGTACCGGGAGAGCGAGCGGCGGCGCCGGCTCATCGAGGAGCTGATCGAGACGCGGGCGGAGCTGGCGGCGGCGGAGCGGCACGCCGGGACGCTCGCCGAGCGGGAGCGGCTCGCGCGGGAGATCCACGACACGCTCGCGCAGGGCCTGTCCTCGATCCAGCTGCTGCTGCGGGCGGCCGAGCGGGTGCTCCCGCCGGACTCCCCCGCGGCGGGGCACATCGGGCGGGCGCGTGAGGCGGCGCAGGACAATCTGGCGGAGGCCCGGCGCTTCGTGCGGGCGCTCTCGCCGCTGGACCTGGAGCACGGCTCGCTGGCGGCGGCCCTCGAGCGCCTGTGCGAACCGGTCGAGGCCGGTCCGTACGGGCCGGGGGCCGGGCCGCGGGTCCGGTTCTCGGTGAGCGGGACCCCGGCCGAGCTGCCGACGCCGTACGAGGTGGCGCTGCTGCGGATCGCGCAGTCGGCGCTCGCGAACACGGTGCGGCACGCGGCGGCCTCGCGGGCCGAGATCACCCTCTCCTTCATGGACGCGTCGGTGACCCTGGACGTGGTCGACGACGGCCGGGGCTTCGACCCCGCCTCCGTACGGCCGTCCTCCGACGGCGGTTTCGGTCTTCCGGCGATGCGCTCGCGGGCGGAGTCGCTGGGCGGCACGTTCACCGTCGAGTCGGCGCCGGACCAGGGCACCGCCGTCGCCGTCTCCCTCCCTCTTCCCGCTGGAGCCTGAGCATGACCATCCGACTCCTCCTCGCCGACGACCACCCGGTGGTACGGGCGGGCCTGCGCGCGGTCCTCGACACCGAGCCGGACTTCGCCGTGGTCGCGGAGGCGGCCACGGCCGAGCGGGCGGTGGAGCTGGCCGCCGCCGGGGACGTGGACGTGGTCCTGATGGACCTGCAGTTCGGCGCCGGGATGCACGGCTCGGAGGCGACGGCGGCGATCACGGCGGTACCGGGCGGACCGAAGGTGCTGGTCCTGACGACGTACGACACGGACGCGGACATCCTGGCGGCGGTGGAGGCGGGCGCGTCCGGCTACCTCCTGAAGGACGCGCCGCCGGAGGAGCTGGCGGCGGCGGTCCGGACGGCGGCGGCCGGCCAGTCGGCCCTGGCGCCGGCCGTGGCGCACCGGCTGATGGACCGGATGCGGACTCCGGCGGAGGCGCTGACCAAGCGGGAGCTGGAGGTCCTGCAGCTGGTGGGCGAGGGCCTGTCGAACCAGCAGATCAGCAAGGCGCTGTTCCTGAGCCAGGCGACGGTGAAGTCCCACCTGGTGCACATCTTCGCGAAGCTGGGCGTGGACTCCCGCACGGCGGCGGTGGCGGCGGCGACGGCCCGCCGGCTGATCAGACGGTGAGGCCGTCGGGCCGGCCCTCGGTCGACGAGTCGGCCCGCGCGGCCATCAGCTCCTGGAAGGACCGCATGCACGACAGACAGTGCCGGTCCGTCCGCATCCCGTCCACGTCACGGTCGACGGTCTGACCGCAGAGGCTGTTGCCCGCCTGTTTGGCGATCACGTGCCAGACCAGGAGTCCGCTGGAGTCGTCGGGCGCGATGTGCATCTCGTACATGGCAGCAACCGTTCTCGGGGGTCGGGGTTCCCACCCAACTCGTGGCCGGCCGTACCGGCACGGCAGCCCGGCCAAGTGGGTGACACGAGAACCCGCCCCCGAGCGAGAACGGGCTCACGCGGACTTCGGGGCGGTGCGCCTGGACTTGGCGGGTGACGTGGCCTTCCGTCTCCGGGCGGCGGGTGCGGGCGGCTCGCTCCCCGCCGCGGCCTTCTTCGCCGCGGCCCTCTTCGCTCCGGGCCTGGTTCTCGGCTCGGGCGGGGGCTCGGGCTCGGGTGCCTCTGGCTCGTCGGCCTTCCTCTCGGGGGCGGCCGTGTCGCGTGAGCCGCGGCCCGTCCGCCATTTCAGCTCGATCTCCAGCTCGATCTCGCCGTCATCGACCTCGAACTCCACCTCGCTGCGGAGTTCTTCGGGGACCCGCAGGCTCAGTACGCCGCCTCCCAGCGGGACCTCCGCCTCCTCACCCGCCCTGAGCGCCTCGGCGAGCGCCTCCAGCTGCTCGGCGGCCTCGGTACGGGTCACGGAGCTCTTCTGCTCGAACTTGAGGTCGTTCACTGCAGCCTCCCGTCGGTGGGACGGCCGACGCCCTCGTCCTCACCCCGGTCGACGCACAGGGCCCAGATGATGAACCCGGACATCACGATCACGATGACGGACCACCACGGGTAGTACGGCAGCGACAGGAAGTTGGCGATGATCACGAGCGCGGCGATGCCGATGCCGGTGTACCGCGCCCAGGCCGCCGCCGCGAAGAGTCCGAAGCTGACCAGTACGGCGACGATGCCCAGGCCCAGGTGGACCCAGCCCCAACCGGTGAGGTCGAACTGGAAGACGTAGTTGCGCGTGGTGACGAAGACCTCGTCCTCGGCGATGGCCATGATCCCTCGGAAGATGCCGAGCAGTCCCGCGAGGAAGAGCATGACGGCGGCGAAGTACCGCAGGCCCGCGGCCCAGGCGTGTTTCGCCGACGAGGCGTGAGCGGTGTGCGTGGCGTTCATGTCGGTCTCTCCTTCTTCCGGCCCGTCTCACTGAGGGGCCGTGCTGGTGCCGGAGGCGGTGGACGGGCGGTCGTCGTTCAGGACGAGGGCCTTGGCCCGCTGGAACTCCTCCTCGCTGATGTCGCCCCGCGTGCGGAGGTCGGCGAGCCGGTGGAGTTCCTCGGCCCGGCTGGGCCTGCGGTCGCCGCCGGCGGTCTCGCGGACGTAGGCGTCGAAGGCCTGCTGCTTCTCGCGGGCGTGGTCGATCTCCCGGCGGCCCATGCTCTTGCCGCGGGCGATCACGTAGACGAGCACGCCGAGGAAGGGCAGCAGGATGACGAACGCCGTCCAGCCGGCCTTGCCCCAGCCGCCCAGGGCGTCGTCGCGGAAGATGTCGCCGATGATCCGGAAGAGCAGGATGAACCACAGGATCCACAGGAAGAACCAGAGCATGGTCCAGAACATGCTCAGCAGCGGATAGTCGTAGGCGAGGTACATCGGTGTGTCCATGTGTCCGCTCCGTTCCGGTTCCTTCTCCCGCCGGGCTCCCGCCGGGGTCCGTCTCGGTCACTCCGGCAGCCGCCGCAGTTCCACCACGTGCAGTCCGAGGGACTGGAAGCGGGCCAGCAGCCCGTAGAGGTGGGCCTCGTCCACGAGCGGGCCGTACAGCACCGTCTGGCCGGAGATCGTCACGTGCTCCAGCTCGGGGAAGGATCCGATCAGCGTCTCCGACATGAGTCCGTCGATCCGGATCTCGTACTGCATGGTCTGCCCCTCCCGTGGTGGGGGTGGCTGTCACAGGCCGGTCCTGATGCGATGGTCCGTCTTCCTGGCTCCGGCGGCCTCACCCTGCGCGGGTGACTCAGGAGCCCTCCGAGCCGGGCTCCGTCGGCGTGGGACCCTCGGTGTCCCGGCGGCGGCTCGCACCCGTGGGGCCGTCCGCCGTGGCCCCGCCCGCACCGGGGAGGCCGCGCGTCACCAGGAAGCTCGCGAGGGTGATGCCCCCGGTCGCGAGGATGGCCGCCTTGAGGCCGGCCAGCTGGGCCGAGGCGTACGAGTCGGTGACGGCCTCCACCTCCTGGGGTGGAAGTCCCGCGTCCTGCGCCGCCACACGGACCTGGTCGGTGGGGACGAAGCTGATCCCGGCCTCCAGGGCGACGCTCGTCTGTTGGCGTGCCGCCTCCGAGAGCCTCGGGTCGTCCTCCACCTGGCTGGTGAAGGCCTGGGCCAGGGCCCCGATCAGCAGGGACCCGATGAGGGCCGTGCCCAGCGCGGACCCCAGATTCTGGGCGGTGAACTGCAGGCCGCCGACCTCGCTGCGCTCCCGCTCCCCGACGCTGGACTGGACGACGTTGCCGAGCTGAGAGGCGAGCAGCCCCATGCCCAGGCCGAGGAGCGCCATGGCCGCGAAGAACTGGGAGTCGTCGATGACGGGGTCGATGGTGCCGAGGAGCCAGACGATGGCGGCGAGGAGCAGCACCAGGGCCATCCGTACGATCCGCTTCGGTCCCAGCCTGCGTCCGAGCTTCG
This sequence comes from Streptomyces sp. NPDC055815, assembly GCF_053616475.1. Taxonomy (NCBI): domain Bacteria; kingdom Bacillati; phylum Actinomycetota; class Actinomycetes; order Kitasatosporales; family Streptomycetaceae; genus Streptomyces; species Streptomyces sp. NPDC055815. Next base: position 8,331 of record NZ_JBSHDU010000079.1, read on the forward strand.
CCGCGCCCAGGGAGGCCGCGAGCATGGTGACGGAGACCGGCAGCAGCCGCAGTCCCGTCTCGAAGGCGTCGAGCCCCTGCACCACCTGCAGATAGAGCGGGATGGTGAAGAACAGCCCCAGCAGGATGAGGTTCTGGCTCAGCAGGGTCATCAGCCCGGAGCGCAGGGTGGGCCGGTGGAACAAGGCGAGATGGACCAGGGGGTCGGCACCGCCGGCCTCCCGCCTCTCCTCCCAGACCCGGAAGAGGAACAGGACCACCACCCCGGCCCCGACCACGAACAGCGTGGGGGCGAAGCCGAAGACGGTGAAGGGCGGGTTGCGCGGCTGCACCCATCCCCAGGTGCTGCTCTGCAGCACGCCGAGCACCCCGAGGCCCAGACCGGCAGCCGACAGCGCGGCACCGACGACGTCCAGGCCGGGAACCCGGCTCGGCCGGGGCGTTTCCGGGATCGCCCGCCGCAGGAGCAGCACGGCCAGCACCACCACGACCTCGCCCGCGAAGACCAGGCGCCAGGTGAGGTACGTCGTCACCCAGCCGCCGAGCAGCGGGCCGACCGCGATGCCGGCACCGGCCAGGCCCCCGATGACGCCGTACGCGACGGAGCGGTCGCGGCCCCGGTAGGACTCGGCGACGAGGGCCGCCATGGACGGAAGCACCAGGGCGGCGCCGAGCCCCTCGATGACGGACCAGCCCAGGGCCAGCACCCACAGCGTGGGCGAGACGGCGGTCAGGGCCGAGCCGACGCCGTAGACCGCCATGCCGACCAGGAACACCCGGCGGCGGCCGAGGATGTCCCCGATCCGGCCGCCGATGATCATGAACGCCGCCATGACCAGGGAGTACAGGGTGATGACGGCCTGGATGGCGGTCACCTCGGTGTCGAAGTCCTCGACCAGCTGGCTGATGGAGACGTTCATGACGGAGGTGTCAAGGACCATCAGGAACTGGGCCGTCCCCAGCACGATCAGAGCGCGCCACTTCTTCACGGTCGCCGCCTCGGGCCTGGCCGCCGGTGTCAGCGGCAGCGGAGGTGTTGAGCCACCCTCGCCGCCATCACATCCGAAACGGTCGCCGGCCGCCTCACCCGGCGCGGGTGAGGGAGGGCGGCGGGACCGGTGTGCCCGCGGCCGCCGGGTGTCCGGTCACAGCAGCCCCAGCTCCCGGGCGCGGCGGACGGCGTCGTTGCGCCGGTGCACCGACAGCTTCCGGTAGGCGCTCTTGAGGTGGGTCTTCACCGTGTTCACGGACACGTACAGGTCGGCGGCGATGTCCTCGGTCGACATCGCCCGGGCGAGCCGCTCCAGGACCTCGCGCTCCCGTCCGCTGAGCTGCTCCACCGGTGCGCCCGGCCCGGACCCGGGTCCGCCCCGCTCCGTCCCGTCGTACGGCTCGGATCCCGGTACGAGCCATCCGGCGGCGGGTGCCCGCAGCGCGGGCTCGGCGAGGAAGGGAGCGATCCAGGGCCCGGCGATCCGGAAGGCGCGCCTGAGCTCCTCGCGGCGGCCCTCGGCAAGAGCCTGGGCGAGCATCCTGCGGGCGGTGGCGGTGTCCCCCTCCAGTGCCGCCGCCTGTGCCCGTACCAGCGCGGCCGGTACGGACACCGCCGGTCCTGCGCTCCCGTGGGCCGCGAGGCCGTCGAGCAGGCGGAGGGCCGTGCCGGGGTCGCCGGCGGCGAGGTGGGCCCGCGCCGCGCCGACGGTGCACAGCGGCAGGTCGTCGGCGACCTCCCGGAGGACTTCGACGGCCGCTTCCGGGCGGCCCTCGGCCAGATGGGCGTCCGCGGCGACCAGGGCGGCACGCCCCTGCGCCCAGGGCGAGGCCTCGGCGGCGGGGACGGGCCGGGCCGCGGCGGCCGGCGCCTCCCGCGTACGGCCCCGGGCCAGGAGCACACCGGCCGTCACGGCCCGTCTGACGGCGGCCGTCACCGGGTCCTCCGGCTGCTGGTCGGACGTCCGGGCGAGGAGGGCCTCGGCGCGGTCCACCTCGTCCCGGTCGAGGGCGACCTCGGCGAGCACCAGCTGTCCGAGCCCGGAACCCGCCGGCTGGGCCAGGCCGTACCGCTCGGCCTCGGCCGTCATCGCGAAGACCCTGCGTTCCGCCGCGCCCGGCCGGCCGTCGAGGTGCTCGAGGAGCGCCAGGTGTTCCAGCGCCTCCATCCGCGGGAGGACCGTGGAGGCCGTACGGGGACCGCGGGTCACCGCGGTGAGGGCGGCCCTGGCCTCGTCGAGGTGTCCGGCCCACAGCAGCGAGGAGCCCACGTCGGTCAGCAGGAGGGCGGCGAGTTCCGGGTGCCCGTCAAGGAGCCGGGACGGCATCTGCGGCATCAGCCGCCGGGCCGACCGGGTGGCGCGCTCGGCCCGGTCCGCCGAGCCGAGCAGCCGTCCGGCGAGCGCCTCGAGCAGGGCCCAGCTCAGCCGCGCCGCCGGGGAGCCGCCGCCCTCGGCCGTCAGCTGGTCCGCCGCGCGGCGCAGGTGCGCCAGGCCGCCGTCGAGATCCCGGCGGGACAGCTCGCACGCGGCGCGGACGAGGTTCAGGGACGGGTCGGGCACCTCTCCCTCCATCCCGGCGAACCAGTCCACCGGCTCCCCGGAGCCGAGGCCGGTGAAGAGCTGTCCTATCGCCAGGTCCTCGACCAGGGCGCGGGCCATGTACGTCCAGTCCTGGGCGGCGGCGCCGTGCGCCAGCATCTCGGGGAGCGTGCCGGAGCGCCGCAGCCAGTGTGCGGCGCGCCGGTGCAGCTCCGGCTCGAGGCCGGGGGCGCGTTGCCGCAGATGGGCCCGGAGGATCTCCCGGAACAAGGGGTGGAGCCGGTACCAGCCCTGACCGAAGTCCTCGACGAAGGCGTTGGCGCGGTGCAGCGCGGCCAGGATCGTCGCGGCGTCACGCCGCCGGGTCAGCTCGTCCGCGAGGTCGGGGCAGAAGCGGTCGAGCACGCTGACCCGCAGCAGCAGGTCCTGGGTCTCCGGTGTCTGCCGTTCCAGTACCTCGGCAAGCAGGAAGTCGGCGATGGTGCCCTGCCCGGCCTCGAACTCCTTCAGGTAGAGCTCGGGATCCGGGGTCGACCGCGCGGCCAGGGCGCTCAGCCGGAGGCCGGCCGCCCATCCCCGGGTGCGCTCCACCAGCGCCCGGGCCACCGGAACGGCCAGTGACAGCCCGTGCAGCTCCAGGAGATCGACCGCCTCCTCGGTGGTGAAGGCCAGCTCGGCGTCCCGGATCTCGGTCATCTCGCCGGCGAGACGGTAGCGGTGGAGCGGGAGGAGGGGCTCGGTGCGGCTGACGAGGACGAGCCGCAGCCCCGGCCTCGCGTGCCGCAGGACGAACTCCAGCTGCCGTCCGACCTCGGGGTCGGTCATCCGCTCGAACTCGTCGATCACCACGATGACGGGCCGGTCGCGCCCGGCGAGTCCCCAGGCGAGTCGGCTCAGGAGCGTGTGAGGCACCCGCCTCGCGTCGGTGGGGAAGCCGACGGTGGCGGGTGCCGGGACCCCGCCGGCGTTCAGGGACTGGAGCAGATGGGCCCAGAACATCCCCGGACCCTCGACCGCCGCATCGAGCGCGAGCCAGGCGACCGGCCGCCCCAGGTTCGCGGCCCAGTCGGCGACCAGGAGGGTCTTGCCGGCCCCCGCACTGCCGTTGACCACGGTCAGCGGGGTCAGCAGGGCCTGCCCGAGGTGCTCGACCAGCCGGTCGCGGCGCAGGAACGTACCGGGGCGGTTCGGCAGGGCGAATCGTGTCCGCAGGTACGGGTCCCCCAGCGGGTCGGCACCGCCGGGAACCGGGCCGCCCCGCGGCAGATCGTCAGCCGTGGCCTCCACGTCCACCACCACCTTCCGGTCGGGCCCGCCGGGGCGGGACCTACCTTCAGGATGGAAGCCTTCTCCACGGTTCGGCCATCGCACAGAGCCGTGCAAACCCCTCCCGGGTACCCGAAGGGCCCGCTCCGGAGGGGCTTCGCGGGGGAGGACCGGGCCCGAGACCGGTCGCCGGTCTACTGCCCGGGCTGCGGAGGCCCGAAGAGCTCGACGGCCCGCCGCACGCCGGCGAGTCCTTCGGCGAGCGCGCTGACGGAGCCGACGGAACCCGCGACGAGCAGCAGGGAGCGGCGCAGCCTCCACACCTCGGGGTCGCCGCTGAGCGCCATGGCGTCAAGGGCGGCGAGCTGGTCCTCGGCGATCCCCCGGTCGGCGAAATCGACCCGGTGGGCGGCCAGTTCCCGCCGGAGCCGGGACACGGCGGACCGCAGTTCGACCACCCTGGGGTCCACGCCCTCGCCGGTCACTCGCCTCTGCCCCACGCTTCGCAACATGGTTCTCCCCCCGCACGACATCGTGCGCAGAACTCCGTACGACGAACACTCCGGACACCCCGAGCCACTCCCCCGGACAACGGCCGGGCGCCGTGAGCCGCGGGCCAGTTAACTCCTTCGCCACCCCCCGCGCCACCCTTGGCGGACGGAATTCAGGCGACCGTGTGATTCCGGCCGATGAGGTATGCAGTCCTCATGACAGCCACAGAAGATCGAAGCCCCGTCGTCGCCGGACTGCTGCTCGCCGCCGGGGGTGGGCGGCGGCTCGGGGGGCGGCCCAAGGCCTTGCTCACGCACCGGGGGCGGCCGCTGGTCGAGCATGCCGTGGGGGTGCTGCGCGCGGCCGGGTGCGAGGTGGTGCACGTGGTGCTGGGGGCGGCGGCCGAGACCGTGCGGGAGCGGGCCGAGCTGTCCGGGTGCGTGCTTGTGGACAACCCGGAGTGGGCGGAGGGGATGGGGTCCTCGCTGCGGGCCGGGCTCGTGTCGCTGGCCTCCGATCCGCGGGGCGTGGACGCGGCGCTCGTGCTCCTGGTCGACCAGCCGGGGATCGGGGCGGAGGCCGTGGCTCGGGTCCGGGCGGCGTACGGCTCCCGGGATTCGCTGGCGGCGGCCTCGTACGACGGGGAGCGCGGCCATCCGGTGCTGTTCGGTGCCGGGCACTGGGCGGGCATCGCGACGACGGCGGTCGGGGACCGGGGCGCGCGGGACTATCTGGCGGCGCACCGGGATGCGATCACCCCGGTGGACTGTTCGGATGTGGCCGAGCCCTACGACATCGACACGGAGGCGGATCTCTCGCACCTGGAGTGAACGGGCTGGCACCGAGCGCCATGTTCTGTCGATCCGGAGAATCTCGACATCAACAAACCATTGAACTTCCACCATGAGGAAACTAGTATCCACTGTTCAGAAGCCCCTGCTAGTTCAGAGGGCGCTCGCGGCCGTATCTCGGCGCCTGCGGCACTCCGTGCCGTCCCGTGACGCCCGGCGGCCGCCTGGCACGCCCGTGAAGTCCGCTGAAGGAAGTGACAGTTCATGTCCGCACCAGCGCCGTCCCCCCTGGCCGTCGTCGATGCCGAGCCCCTCCCGCGTCAGGAGGAGGTGCTCACCGAGGCCGCCCTGGCCTTCGTCGCCGAACTGCACCGGCGGTTCACCCCGCGCCGGGACGAGCTCCTCGCCCGCCGGGCGGAGCGCCGCGCCGAGATCGCCCGTACGTCCACCCTGGACTTCCTTCCGGAGACCGCCGCGATCCGCGCCGACGACTCCTGGAAGGTCGCGCCGGCCCCGGCGGCCCTGAACGACCGCCGTGTCGAGATCACCGGCCCGACCGACCGCAAGATGACGATCAACGCGCTCAACTCCGGCGCGAAGGTCTGGCTGGCGGACTTCGAGGACGCCTCGGCGCCGACCTGGGAGAACGTCGTCCTCGGCCAGGTCAACCTGATCGACGCGTACACCCGGAAGATCGACTTCACGGACCCGAAGTCGGGCAAGTCGTACGCCCTGAAGCCGGCCGACCAGCTCGCCACCGTCGTCATGCGGCCGCGCGGCTGGCACCTGGAGGAGCGTCACCTCACCTTCGACGGACGCCCGGTGCCCGGCGCGCTCGTCGACTTCGGTCTCTACTTCTTCCACAACGCCCAGCGTCTGATCGACCTCGGCAAGGGCCCGTACTTCTACCTCCCGAAGACGGAGTCGCACCTGGAGGCCCGCCTCTGGAACGACATCTTCGTCTTCGCCCAGGACTACGTCGGCATCCCGCAGGGCACCGTCCGCGCCACGGTCCTCATCGAGACCATCACGGCCGCGTACGAGATGGAGGAGATCCTCTACGAGCTCCGCGACCACGCCGCCGGCCTGAACGCCGGCCGCTGGGACTACCTGTTCTCCATCGTCAAGAACTTCCGTGACGGCGGAGCCAAGTTCGTCCTCCCGGACCGCAACGCGGTCACGATGACGGCCCCGTTCATGCGCGCCTACACCGAACTCCTCGTCCGCACCTGCCACAAGCGCGGCGCGCACGCCATCGGCGGCATGGCGGCGTTCATCCCGTCCCGCAAGGACGCCGAGGTCAACAAGGTCGCCTTCGAGAAGGTCAAGGCCGACAAGGACCGCGAGGCCGGCGACGGCTTCGACGGCTCCTGGGTCGCCCACCCCGACCTGGTCCCGATCGCGATGGCCTCCTTCGACGCCGTCCTCGGCGACCGGCCGAACCAGAAGGACCGCCTCCGCGAGGACGTCTCCGTCGCGCCCGGCGACCTCATCGCCATCGACTCGCTCGACGCGAAGCCCACGTACGACGGCCTGCGCAACGCCGTCCAGGTCGGCATCCGCTACATCGAGGCCTGGCTGCGCGGCCTCGGCGCCGTCGCCATCTTCAACCTGATGGAGGACGCGGCCACCGCCGAGATCTCCCGCTCCCAGATCTGGCAGTGGATCAACGCGGGCGTCGTGTTCGAGAACGGCGAGACCGCCACCCCCGAGCTCGCCCGCAAGGTCGCCGCCGAGGAGCTCGCCGCGATCCGCGCCGAGATCGGCGACGAGGCCTTCACGGCCGGCAGGTGGCAGCAGGCCCACGACCTGCTGCTGCACGTCTCCCTCGACGCGGACTACGCCGACTTCCTGACGCTTCCCGCGTACGAGCAGCTGGTCGGCTGACTCGATCCGTACGGCTGACTCGGCTGCCCGCACAGCCGCCGACAGCAACCTGAGCAGGGCCCCGTCCCCGGTGTCGCACAGCACCGGGGACGGGGCCCTGTCGGCGTTCCTGTGACCGCACAGGTGACGTGACGGAACCGAGATATGCAGCTACCTAGCGGTAACAAGTCACGCCGTGCGAGATTCCGCCATGCCACCGGCCGGCGGCTGTCCCCCACGTCACTGCGTCACCGCATACCGCAGGAGCACAGCCATGCCTTCGACCCCCCACCGTGCGCTGCGCGCACTCCTGGCACTGTGTACCGCCGCCGGGCTCGCCTCCGTCGCCGCCCCGGCAGCCCACGCCTCCCCCGGCACGGGCCCCACCGCCGTCGTCACCATGGGCGACAGCTACATCTCGGGAGAGGCCGGCCGCTGGCAGGGCAACAGCCTCACCAACTCCGGCAGCCGCAACGGCACCGACCGCGCCTGGACCGGCAGCACCTACGACCCGTCCCGCGTGTACGGCTCCACCGCCGGCGGCTGTCACCGCTCGGACACCGCCGAGGTGAAGAGCGCGGGCGCGATCGCGAGCTCGCTCATCAACCTCGCCTGCTCCGGGGCGACGACGGACAACGTCTTCCGGGCCTCCCAGGGCGGCCAGGCCTACAAGGGCGAGGCGCCCCAGGCCGACCAGCTGGCGGCCGTCGCCGCCGCCAACGACGTCGAGCTGATCGCCCTGTCCATCGGCGGCAACGACCTCGGATTCGCCGACATCATCTCCACCTGCGCGACCGACTACATCGTCTGGTACTCGTACTGCCACGACGACCAGCAGGCCGAGGTCGACGCGAAGATCGACGGCGTGATGGCCGACGTCGGCCGGTCCGTCGACGAGATCCGGGCGGTCATGACCGCCGCCGGATACGCCGCCTCCGACTACCGGATCGTGCTCCAGTCGTACCCCTCCCCCATCCCGCGCGCCGCCGAGAACCGGCACGCCGAGAGCGGCTGGACCCGTACGAACACCGGTGGCTGCCCCTTCTGGAACCTCGACTCCGACTGGGCCCGCGACTCCCTCGTCCCCCAGATCGCCGACCGTCTCAAGGGCGTCGCCACGGCCAAGGGCGTGCAGTTCCTCGACCTGCGGGACGCGCTCCAGGGCCGTGAGGTCTGCGCGAAGGCCAGCAAGCAGGTGACGTCGACGGTGCCGCCGTCGGGGACGACGAGCGAGTGGGCGCGCTGGATCGACAGCCAGAGCACACAGGGCCTCGTCCAGGAGTCGATGCACCCCAACGCCTACGGCCAGCAGGGCTTCGGACGCTGCCTGGCGCTGATCCACGCCTCCCCGACGGGGAACAAGAGCTGCCGGAACACGGCCGGGGCCGGGCCGTCGGGCATGTACCTCACGGCGGGATAGGAGCTCACGGCAGGGCGATGCCGAGCGGGTGGAGGACCCGCTCGGTCTCGTGGCGGTCCGCCGCCGCCATCGCGCGGACCAGGGCGGCGGAACCGCCCGGCCAGGCGGCCGCCGCCGCGTCGAAGGCGGCCCGGCGGGACTCCAGGGGCCCCTTCTTGGCGGGCAGCGCGTCGAGGACGTGCAGGGCCCGGGCCGAGGTCCGCACCTGGATCGGGTCCGCCTCCTCGCCCCTGTCCCGCAGGGCGTCGAGGGCGTAGGCGCCGATGACCGGGTCGCGCAGGGCGCCGCGCAGCGCCTCGGGAGGCGCGCCGGACGTGTCCAGGGCGGCGAAGAGACCGCGGGTGGCGGCCGCCTCGGCGGTCCCGGCGTGGACGGTGCCGAGGGCGGCGAGCAGCTGCGACCAGGCGTCGGCGGTGTCCCCGCGCGCGTGGAGCCAGTCGGCGAGCACGCGCGCGGCGACGGACGCGGACCAGCCGCCGGCGGCGGCGACCAGGTCCTCCGCGGGCCAGGCGGTGGCCTCGGCGGCGTCGGGCGCGGCGACCCCGCGCACTCCGAGCAGATAGCGCACGACGCCGGCGCCGCGCGGGGTGAGCCCGAAGGCGTCGCCGGCGCGGAAGACCAGGCCGGTGGCGGCCAGGCGGTCGAGGACGGCGGCGAGGTCGCGGGCCGGTCCTTCGAGCCGGGCGCGGTCGGCCTCGTTGAGCTCGGCCGTGCCGAGGAGTCGTACGAGCTCCGGCACGGGCGGGGTGGTGTACGGGTCGGGTGCCGCGTCCGGTACGGCCACGGGCAGGTCCTCAAGGGCCGGGTCGACGGACCAGTCCTCGTACTCGGCGGCCTTGCGGGCGACGGAATCGGCGGAGCAGCCGCGCTGGTACACCGCGTACAGCAGGTGCGGCGCCTCGCCGCCGTACGGCTCGAACTCCTCCTCCGCGAGCTCCTCGACGGCGGCGATCAGGGTGTCGGCGTCCTCCTCGACGGGCCCGGCCTCGATCGCGGGCGGCGGGGGTACGGGGGCGGCGGGGTCGCCGTAGTAGTCCAGGTGCTCGTCGAGGAGGGCGTCGGCGAGGACGAGGTGCGGGAAGGCCTCGGGTCCTGGGGCGAAGCGGGCGTACGGGCCGGCGAGCTGCTCGGCGAGCCCGGCGGCGGTCCAGCGGTCCTGGAGCGCGGCGGCGAGCTGCCCGATGCCGGTCGCGACGGCGTGGTCGGTGAGCAGCGGTCCGGCGGCGGGGGGCGCCTCGGCGTCCCGCACGTACGCGCGTGTCAGCGCTTCGGAGAGCAGGACGTCGGCGAGGGCCGTACGCCCCATCAGGTGGGCGCGGCGCACGCCGTCGGGGAGCGGTGCGCCGTCGAGGGCGGCGAGCCGGCGGCGTACGTCCTCGGGGTCGGCGAGGTCGGCGCCGACGGTCCGCAGGAGCGAGGCGTACCAGCGGTGCCAGGTGAGGTTGCCGGGGTCCTTCATGGCGCGTTCGAAGTCGGGCGCGGACTCGGCGACGACCACGGCGATCCGCTCGCGCCGCCCGCCGTCGAACCGGGCGGCGAGGGCGCCGAGGACGGCCGGGTAGGCGGCGAGCTCGCCGGGCGGCGCGTACACGAAGGTGGGCAGGTCCTCGACGAGCAGTTGCCGTACGAGACCTGGCGTCGGCTCGGGCACCCCGGTCGCCCGGTCGGCGCCGCGCAGTGCGAGCAGTCCGAGGACCGCTTCGGCGGCCCGCGCGAACGCGGGGTCACGACGCTCGGGCGCTCCGTCGAGGAAGCTGTCGAGCCCGGTGTTGGTGAGAACGGTCCCGGCCACGCTTCCCAGGGTAGTTCGGGCGAGGAGGTTCCGGCGGGATGGGGCGACGCGTCAGGAGTGTCGCCGCAGGCCGCGGACGACCTGGGCCATGTGCTGGACGTGCCCGGCCCGGAGCCAGACGGCGGGGTTGCCCGCTCCGGCCGTGCCCGATCCGTCCGCGCAGGAGACGAGCCAGCGCTCCCCCTCGCTGAACTCCGCTCCCCGGAAGTCCTCCGCTTCGACGATCTCGCGGACGAGCTCGCGGATCGCGTCCGCGTGGTCGGACCCCTGGGTGGGCACCCGTCCCAGGAGAAAGGTGCGGTCGGTGGTGTAGCGGACGACGCCCCAGGGCGAGCCGCCGCCCGCGGTGCTCGGCCGGTCGGCGCCTCCGGCGTGGTCGGCCCCGTAGTCGCCGTACGTGACGCGTACGGGCGGCTGTTCGGGTCCGTCGACGAGCATGTGCCAGAGGTCCCAGTCGAATCGCTGGGCCTCCGCGAGCGGAGCCCCGTAGCCCTCGGGGTACGTCCGGGGGAACGAGCCTGCGACCACGGCGATCGTGCGCCAGCGGTGGAGGGGGCCGAGCAGGGCGAGGGAGCGCAGCGCCCACTTCTCCGCCGGGCGGTGCTCGTCGACGACCCCTCCCAGGTCGACCAGGAGGTCCACGGGGCAGGGCGCGCGCCCGATCCGTTCGAGCAGGCCTCCGACCTCGTCCCGGAGCCGTTCGTCGGGAAGCGCGTGCACGAACACCCGGACACCGAGACCGTTTCCGCTCGCGCGGGCGGCCTCGGCGGTCGCGAGCTGCTGCCGGACGTCCCGCTCGACACCGGTGACGGGCCGGAGCGAGGTCCCCGTCAGGCCGTGCCGGAACTCCGTGCCGAGCTGCCACGGCTCGTCCTCCGCGTGGAAGGTGTCCACCCAGGCGGGCAGACCGCGCTGCGCGACCACCAGCCGGTGCAGTGCGGTCCGCAGTCGGCCGGCGAGCGCGGCCGGGTCCGGGTCGAGCGGACGGTACGGGCGCGTCCCCAGGGTGCGGGCGCGGCCGACCCGGGGCGCGACGGTCCAGAGGGGTGCCACGCGCGCGCGTACCTCGGGTGTCAGCTGGTCGTACGCGGTGAGCGCGCTCCACCGGGCGGGCAGCGCGGGTACGTAGATCGGCTCGGACATCGGCGCCCCCCAGCGGCCTGTCGCATCCCCTGGTCGCAGGGTGAGGGGCCGTCACGTCCGGCGAAAGGGTGCGATTTCGGCCAGGCTGGGGGGAGTTCAGCGCACGACCACCGTCCTCGGTGCCGAGAAGTCGCCCCAGGTGCCGTCCGGGAGCCGGGCGCGGAGGGTGAGGGTGTGGCGGGTGCCCGGGGGGTCCTGGACCGGGAAGGTGTAGGTGGCCCGGCCCGGGGGCGGGGTGGTGCCCCAGACGATGGTGGTGGCGAAGCGGCCGTCGAGGTGGAGTTCGTGGTGGGTGACGGGGGCGCCCGTGCTCGGCGGGGTCCAGGTGAGGGTGATCTCGCCGTGGGCGGCGGTGGCCGTGAGGTCTCTCGGGGCGGTGTTCGGCGGGGCTCCCGGTGCGGGCGCGGTGGTGAGGTCGGCCGGCGTGCTGTCCGGGGAGGAGTTCTCGGCGGCGTCGCGGGCGCGGACGGTGAACGCGTAGGCGGTGCCGGGGCGCAGGCCGGTGAGGTGGGCGGTGGTGGCGGTGCCGGGGACGGTGTGGATGCGGGTGTCGGACTGGTAGACGTCGTACGCGGTGACCCAGGTGTCGTCGCGGGCCGGGGTCCAGCGGAGGGTGGCGGCGCGGCTGCCGTCGGCGGTGGCGCGGAGGGCGGTCGGGGCGGTGGGGGGTGTGCGGTCCTCGGCGGTGGGGGGCAGGGTCGTGGCGGTGACGGTGGCGCTGGGGGGCGAGACGTTGCCGGCGGCGTCGCGGGCGCGGACGGTGAAGCGGTGGCGGGTGGCGGGGGTGAGGCCGACGACGTCGGTCATGAGGGTGGTGGCGGGGAGGTCCTTGACCCTGTGGCCCTCGCGGTAGACGGAGTATCCGGTGACGGCGCGGTCGTCGGTGGCCGCGCTCCACATGACGTGGACGGTGCTCGCGCTGCCCGCGGTGGCGGTGACGCCGGTGGGGGCGGTGGGCGCCCGGGTGTCCTTCGGTGTGGGGGCGGCGGTGCCGGAGCAGGCGGTGAGGGCGAGTGCGAGTGCGGTCAACAGGCTTGCGGCGAGCGGGCGTTGCACGGGCCGGCCTCCGTCCGTCGAAAAGGTCCAGACCTATATCGCACAGCCGGCGCCGGCTCGGCAAGGGGTCGTTGTCAGTGGGGTGCGCTTCACTGGAATCGTCACGCTCCGTAGTCGAACGAGGGGGAATCATGACGGACCGTACGACCTATGTGACGCTCGCCGGGGTGCGCCGGCGCGGCTGGACCGACGCGATGGTGCGGGATCTGCTGGGCACGCCCGACGTACAGGGGCGCGATCCGCGCCGCTGGTCCCTGGCGCCCGTGCGGCTCTATCTCCTGGCCCGGGTGGAGACGGTGGAGCGGACGCCCGAGTTCACCGAGACGGCCGCGCTCTGCCGGTCCCGGGCCTCGGCCGCCGGGGTCCATGCCGAGCGGCGGCGGGCCGCCGTCCTGACCGCGATCCGCGCGCAGCCGATCGAGGTGCCCCGGCTGCCCGGGCCGGAGCTCGAGCGGCGGGCGATGCGGCACCGGCACCTGCTGGGGGCCCGAAGTCCCGGGCCGCGGCGGGAGGCGGTACCGCCGGAGAGCACGCCCGCGCCCGCCGGGGCGCTGGTGCGCTGGCAGGTGAGCTATCTGCGGCACGCCCTCGCGCGGTACGAGTCGCTGCTCGACGGGCTGTACGGGGAGACCGGGCGGGGCGAGGCCGAGCGGCTGCTGAGGCGGCGGTTGTACGAGGCGATCGCCGCCGCCTATCCCCCGCTGGCCCAGGAGTGCCGCCGGCGGATCGCGGTGGAGGGGTGAGCGCCGCCGGCCGCTGTCAGCCCGTCAGCAGGTGGGCGATCGCCCGGCAGGCCGCCGGGATCGGGCCGACGACCCGGACCGCGCAGCGGGCGCGGAGCTCCTCGGCCGCCTCGCCGAGCGGGCCGCCGCCGATGACGACCGCGCGGGCGCCGTCCCGTTCGACGCAGGCGCGGACGGCACGCTCCAGGCGGTCGAGGAGGACCGCCGGGTCGGCGGAGAGCCGTTCGGGGGTCCCGGCGGTGAGCCGGAGGCCGGTGTACCGGTCGGCGAGGCCGAGGGCGGTCACGCGCGCGTGGATGGCGTCGCCGAGGAGCGGGGTGGTGGTGGCGATGCCGAAGGGCGTTCCGTCGGCGGCCGCCGCCAGGAGCGCCGCCTCGCCGAGGCCGACCACCGGGATACCGGTCCCCGCGGTCGCCGCGCGCAGCTCGGCCAGGCCCGGGTCGCCGAAGGCGGCGACGAGGAGGGCGGCGCAGTCGCCCTCGGCCGTGGCGCGGAGGCCGGCCGCGAGGACCTCGGGGGCGGCCGCCCGTAGGGCCTCCGGGTCGGTGAGCATGCGCGGGCCCCGGGCGACGGTCACGCCCCGGACGGGGACGGCGGGCCCCAGGGCGCGGCGGGCGAGGGCGGTCATCATCGCGGTCGTGGCGGTGGAGGTGTTGGGGTTGATCAGCACCACGGCCCCGGGCGCCCCGCGGCCGGCACGCACCGCGGCCCCGGGCCCCGCGGCGTGCGCGGGGACCGGGGCGGGCGGTGGGACGAGGAGCGGGTTCAGTGGACGTGCGCCGCCTTCGCGCTCGCGGTGCCGGAGATCTCCTCGCCGGGCTCCATGGGTGCGGTGACCTCGTCGGCGTCACGGCCCCGGCCCAGGTGGTTGAAGACCACGTTGAGCAGGACGGCGGCGACACAGCCGGTGGAGATGCCGGAGTCCAGGATGATCTGGGCGGTCTCCGGGAAGGCGTGGTAGAAGTCCGGCTTCGTGATCGGGATGATGCCGACGGCCAGCGAGACGGCCACGATCAGCACGTTGTTGTCCTTCTCCAGACCGGCCTTGACCAGGGTCTGGATGCCGCTCGCGGCGACCGAGCCGAAGAGGACCACACCGGCTCCGCCGAGGACGGGCCGGGGCACGACCGAGATGAGCGAGGCGGCGACCGGCGAGAGGCCCATCAGGACCAGGAAGCCACCGCCGGCGGCGACGACGAAGCGGCTGCGGATCCTGGTCATGGCGACCAGGCCGATGTTCTGCGCGAAGGCACTGCACATGAAGCCGTTGAAGAGCGGGCTGAGCGCGGAGCCGAGGGTGTCGGCGCGCAGCCCGGCCGCGATGGTCTTCTCGTCGGCGGGCCGCTCGACGATCTCGCCGAGCGCCAGCATGTCGGCGGTCGACTCGGTCATGGAGACCAGCATGACGACGCACATGGAGATGATCGCGGCGAGGGCGAACTGCGGGGCGCCGAAGTGGAACGGGGTCGGGAAGCCGACGATGTCGGCCTCCTTCACCGGGCTGAAGTCGGTGACGCCGAAGGGTATGGCGATGAGCGTGCCGAGGACGAGACCGACCAGGACCGCGACCTGCTTGAGGAAGCCGCGGGTGAAGCGGCGGAGCAGCAGGACGACGACGAGCGTGATGCCGGCGAGCGAGAGGTACGTGGTCGAACCGTAGTCCTCGGCCTTGGGATTGGGCCCCTGGGCCCAGCCGAACGCGACCGGGAGGAGGGAGACACCGATGAGGGTGATCACGGAGCCGGTGACGACCGGCGGGAAGAACCGCACGAGCCGGGAGAAGAAGGGGGCGGCGGCGAAGCCGAGAAGTCCGGCGACGATGATCGCGCCGAAGATCACGGGGAGCGCGTCGGCCTTGTTCTCGGTGGTGTCGACGATCGCCAGCATCGGCGCGACACCGGCGAAGGTGACGCCGTTGACGAACGGCAGCTTGGCGCCGATCTTCCAGATGCCGAGCGTCTGCAGGAAGGTGGCGAGGCCGGCGGTGAAGAGGCTCGCGCCGGTGAGGAACGTCAGTTCGGTACCGGAGAGGCCCACGGCCGCTCCGACGATCAGGGGCGGGGCGACGACACCCGCGTACATGGCGGCCACGTGCTGGAGGCCACTGGTGAACATCTTGAGAGGGGGCAGCGTCTCGTCGACCGGATGCTTCTCGCGGTCTTCGGGGGCGGGGCCTGCGTCTGGTGCATTGCGAACCTGGGGCTTGGCGGCCACGGCGGTTCCTCCGGTCGGTTACACGTCGGCGGCGACGAGGGGTTCAGGGAGGTGGTGCGATGCGGTGCGAAGTGCAGGAGGTGCGGCTCGATGCGGGGTGAAGAGGGTGGAGCGGGGCGCGTGCGGAGGGGGTGCGACGCGGGGACGGGTGCCCGGTGTGGGGGTGCGGGCGGGGTTCACCGTCCCGGGTGGGGGGGGGCGGGGTGTGGGGAAGGGCCCCCCCCCCGGGCGAAAAAAAAAAAAACAACCCCCCCCACAAAGAAAAAAAAAGG
>NZ_JBSHDU010000079.1:23925-38330 GCF_053616475.1 Streptomyces sp. NPDC055815
GGGGGGGGGGGGGGGGTGCGGGCGGGGGGGCCGCGCGCCGGGGGCCAATCGCCGGGGGGGGGGGCGCCCCCCGCCGGGTGGGGGGGGGGGGGGGGGGTCCCCCGCCCGGGGTGGGGCCTTACGTCTTCTGCTACCGCCACCACCCGGTCGGGCTGCCGCGGACCCCGCTCGGGTCCGCGGCGACCGACCGAGGGCCGTCCCCCTCGGTCGGACTCCATGGGGAGGGTCAGCCCTGGGCCGAGATACGGGCCAGGCGCTGCGCCTCCGCGCGCGCGTCACGCGCGATCTGCTCCTCGTCGGCGAACAGGAGTCGGTTGTTCTCGACGATCTGCCTGCCGTTGACGAAGGAGGCGGTGACCGGGGCCGCCGCGCCGAAGACGATGGCGGTGACCGGGTCGGCGATGGTGGAGTGGCCGAGGCCGTCGATCTTCCAGAGGACGAAGTCGGCGAGCTTGCCGGCTTCCAGCGAGCCGATGTTGTCGGCGCGGCCGAGGACCTGCGCGCCGCCGTAGGTGCCGAGGCGGAGGGCCTGGCGGGCGTTGAGCGCGGCCTCGCGGTGGGCGCCGAGGCGGTTGATGAGGAGGGCGTTGCGCAGCTCGGTGTGGAGCTCGCCGGACTCGTTGGAGGCGGTGCCGTCGACGCCGAGGCCGACGGGGACGCCCGCCTTGAGCATGTCCGGTACGCGGGCGATGCCGGCGGCGAGGCGCGCGTTGGAGGACGGGCAGTGCGCGACACCGGTCTTGGTGCGGGCGAAGGCCTCGATGTCGGAGTCGTTCATGTGGACGCAGTGCGCCATCCACACGTCCTCGCCGAGGAAGCCGGTGGACTCGAAGTAGTCCGTCGGGCCCATGCCGAAGAGCTCGTGGCAGAACTTCTCCTCCTCCACGGTCTCCGAGCCGTGGGTGTGCATGCGCACGCCGAGCCGGCGGCCGAGCGCGGCGCCCTCGCGGAGCAGCTCGGTGGAGATGGAGAAGGGCGAACAGGGGGCGACGGCGACCTGGGTCATCGCGTCGAAGGAGGCGTCGTGGTACTTCCGCACCGTCTCCTCGGTCGCGGCGAGCGCGCCCTCGGTGGTCTCGACGGCGAAGTCCGGCGGCAGGCCGCCGTCCTTCTCGCTGCGGTCCATGGAGCCGCGGGCAAGGGTGAAGCGGACGCCCATGTCGGCGGCCGCGCCGATGATGGCGCCGGAGAGGTCGCCGGAGCCCTGCGGGTAGACGTAGTGGTGGTCCATGGCCGTGGTGACACCGCCGCGGGCCATCATCGCGAGGGAGCCCTGCGCGGCCGCGCGGACCATCGACTCGTCGATCCGCGACCACGTCGGGTAGAGCGCGACCAGCCAGTTGAAGAGGTTGTGGTCGGTCGCCAGACCCCGGGTGATCCACTGGTAGAAGTGGTGGTGGGTGTTGACCAGACCGGGCGTCACCAGATGACCGGTGGCGTCGATCCGGCGGACCACGTTCTCCAGGCCCTCGGGCGCCTTGCCGGCGCCGAGGGACTCGATCTTGTTGTCGGCGACGACGATGTAGCCGGAGGCGTACTCGGTGTCGTTCGCGTCGACGGTCGCGATCGCCGCGTTCTCGATGACGATGCGCTGGGCTGCCGAAGGTGCTGCCATGGCGGTGCTTCCTTCATTCCTCGGGGGTGGTGTGGGCACGGCAGGACCCTAGGAGGATTTGAGTGCCGGAGCCGCGTGACGGCTCCGGGTGCCGAGATGGTGGAAGAACAGGTTGAGCAGGACCGCGACGAGCGCACCGGCGCTGATGCCGGAGCCGAGCACGGTCTGCGCCCAGGCCGGGAAGTCGGCGTAGAAGGTGGGAGCGGCGAGCGGGATGATGCCCGCTCCGAGCGCGACGGCCACCAGGATGATGTTGGAGCTGTCGTCGAGTCCGGCCTCGGAGAGGGTACGGATGCCGCTGACCGCGATCGAGCCGAAGAGGACGATCCCGGCGCCGCCCAGAACGGGCATCGGGACCAGGGAGACGACCGCCCCGAGGACGGGGAAGGCGCCGAGGACGAGCAGGGCTCCGCCGGCGACGGCGACCACGTACCGGGAGCGGACCCGGGTCAGCGAGACGACGCCGACGTTCTGCGCGAAGGCGGAGGTGGGGAAGCCGCCGAAGACGGGGCCGAGCAGGGTGGCGATGCCGTCGGTGCGCAGGCCTCGGGTGATGGTCCTCCCGTCGCTGCGGCGCTCGCAGATCTCGCCGAGGGCGAGCATGCCGGCGCTGGACTCGGTCATGAGGACCAGCATCACGATGCACAGGGAGAGGATCGCGGCGGGCTGGAACTCGGGGGTGCCGAAGGCGAAGGGGGCGGGCAGGGCCGCGACGGGCGCTTCGCGCAGGGCGCTGAAGTCGGCCATCCCGAAGGGGATCGCGGCGAGGGTGCCGATGAGCAGGCCGAGCAGCAGGGCGATCTGCTTGACGAAGCCCTTGCCGAAGCGCTGGAAGAGCAGGATGACGACGAGGGTGAAGCCGGCGAGTGCCAGGTACTTCATGGCGCCGAAGTCGGCGGCGGTCCTGTCGCCGCCCTGGGCCCAGCCGACGGGCACGGGCATCAGGGTGACCCCGATGAGGGTGATCACGACGCCGGTGACGAGCGGCGGGAAGAACCGCAGCAGCCTGCCGAAGAAGGGGCCGACGGCGAGGCAGAAGACTCCGGCGACCATCACCGCGCCGTAGATGGCGGGGAGCTGGTGTCCGGGGGCGCTGGTCTCGGCGATGGCGAGCATCGGGGCGATGCCGGCGGACGAGGCGGCGTTGACGAACGGGAGCCGGTTGCCGGCGAAGCGTCCGAGGCCGAGGGTCTGCAGGATGGTCGCGCAGCCGGCGATGAGCAGGCTGGCCGCGATGAGCCGGGTCATTCCTGCGGCGTCCAGGCCGACGGCCTGGCCGATGATCAGCGGAGGGGTGACGACGCCCGCGTACATGGCGGCGATGTGCTGGAGTGCCGCGGGGACGAGCCGCGAGGCGGGGAGCTTCTCGTCCACCGGGTGGCACTCGGCCGTTGCCGAGGCGGTGGACGGAGGGGTGGAACACGGGCCTTCGGCGGGTGCCGGCCCCTGTGCAGGCTGAGCCATTGTTGTTCCCTCCGGTCCGGTGCACCGGCCCCGCCCGACTGCGGGCGGGCGGGTCCGGTGACGCGGATGCCGCTTAGAGGTTGGTCATGTCGACCGGGATCTGCGCCGTGGCTCCGTCGCGGAGGACGGTGGCCTCGATGAGGCCGTACATGCGGTCGGCGGCGTAGTAGACCTCGTTGTCGTTCTTCAGGCCGAAGGGCTCGAGGTCCACCAGGAAGTGGTGCTTGTTCGGGAGCGAGAAGCGGACTTCGTCGATCTCCGAGCGGTGGTTGATGATGCGCGTGGCCATCTGGTACAGCGTCTGCTGGAGGGAGTACGAGTACGTCTCCGAGAAGGCCTCGAGCATGTGCTTCCTGGTCTGCTCGTAGGACCGCTCCCAGTTGGGCATGCGCTGGTCGTCGTCGGTCCAGTTGAACCGCCAGCGACCCGACACCTGGGTGGCCAGGATGCGGTCGTACGCCTCCTGGAGGGTCGTGTACTGGTCCTTGATGTAGCCCCAGAACTCCGAGTTGGTGGAGTTCATGACGACGAGGTCCTTGAGGCCGGAGATGACCTCCCACTTCTCGCCGTCGTAGGTGATCTGCGAGACGCGGGTCTCCTGGCCCTTGCGGGCGAAGGAGTGGTTGACCTCGTCGGAGCCGATGAACTTGGAGTTGGCGTCGGAGGAGGCGATGCGCTCCCAGGCGTACTCCTCGATCCGGATCCGCGCCTTCTTGATCGGCTCCTGGCTCGTCACGAAGTGGCGGGCGAGGTGGATGCCGAACTGCTCGGCGGACTCGATGCCGTACTCCTTGGCGAACGCGAAGACGGTGTTCTTCGTCGTGTCGGTGGGGAGGCAGTGGGCGTTCGAGCCGGTGAGGTGGACGTCGTCGAGGTCGCCGGAGAGGGCGACGGAGACGTTCAGGTCCTTGATGTGGTGGGTGGCGCCGTCCCGCGTGATCTTGACGACGCGGTTCTCTGCTTTGCCGTACTGGTTCTGGCCGAGAATCGTGGGCATGTCTGCTAGCTCCCTCGGTAAACGGAGTAGCCGAACGGGTTGAGCAGCAGCGGTACGTGGTAGTGCTCGCCCGGCTTGACGGCGAACGTGATCGCCACCTCCGGGAAGAACGCACCGCTGTCCCTTACGCGGGGGGCGTCCTGCTGCGCCTCGGCTTGCTTCTTGGCGAAGTACGTCTCGGTCTCGAAGTCGAGACGCACGTGGGTGGTTTCTTCCGGCAGCGCCGGCAGGTCCTTGCAGCGCCCGTCCGCGTCGGTGGCGGAGCCGCCGAGCGTGACCCACTCCGCGTCGGAGCCGCTGCGGGCCGCGAGCGTGATGGCCACGCCCTCGGCCGGGCGGCCGATGCTGGTGTCCAGGATGTGCGTGGACACGGATGCGGTGGTGTCGGTGCTCATGCCGAGCCCTCCTCTTCTACGAGACGGGTGAGACGGATGCGGTTGATCTTGCCCAGTTCGGTGCGGACGATCTCCCGCTCCGCCTCGGGCGTGTTGTCGATCCGCTCCTGGACCGCGTCGCGCATCTGCTCGCCGGTCCTGCCGGTGGCGCAGATGAGGAAGACATGACCGAACTTGTCCTGGTAGGCCAGGTTGAGCTCGAGCATCTCGGCCTTGAGCTCCGCGGAGGCGCCGGCCATCCCGCTCTGTTCGCGGGAGGAGGTCGGGTCCCCTGCCTTCGGACGACCGATCGGCGGGTGCCCCGCCATCGCCTCGGCCAGGTCCTCGGTGGTCAGCTCGGCCATGGCGGCGTCGCTGGCGAGGAAGAGGGCTTCGGCGGTGGAGTACGGGCGCTGGGCGAGAACCTTGCTCCCCCACGCCGAACTGGAACACACCTCGTGGAGCGCGGCGACGGCCTCGCTGTCCGAGGAGGTGTTGAACCGGGTGAGGCCCGGTGTCGTACCTGAAGTCACGGGAAGCCTCCGTGGCTGTTTTTCGCTGTGCGTCGGACGGGCTGCGGATAGCTAACGCCCTCCGCAACACAACGTCAACACTTTGTTGAAAACTCGGCCATACAAAAGCCGTCGTCCCGACATCTGGACGACGGCTTACGGCCCGCACATGATCAACTACTCGCTCTTGGCGGCCTTTTCCCTGTTCAGGGCGGTCTCCCTGTTCAGGTAGTTGTACACGGTGAAGCGGCTGACACCGAGCGCACCCGCCACCGTCTCCACTCCATGGCGTACGGAGAAGGCACCGCGTGCCTCCAGTATCCGGACGACCTCCTGCTTCGCCTTCCGGTCCAGTTCGGCCAGCGGCATCCCGTGCCGCCGCTCCATCGCCGCGAGGATGTGGTCCAGGGAGTCCGAGAGCTGCGGCAGGCGCACGGCGAGCACGTCCTCGCCCTCCCAGGACAGGACGACGTCGTCGCCCTCCGCCTGCGCGGGAACCAGGAGCTCGGCGCCCATGGCGTCCACCAGGGGCTTCACGGCCGCGACCAAGGGGTGCTCGTTCACTTCTCGCCCTCCCCGATCACGTTGACCTGGAGCGAGACGCGCGTGGCGCCGGCCGCGAGCGACTTGCGCAGCAGCGCGTCGACGGCGGTGAGCACCGCGTCGGCGCCGCCTTCCGCCGTGTTGCCGAAGGGGCCGACGTCGACCGCGTCCAGCTCGGCCGACTGGATGACCTCACGGGCCACGACCGCGTGTGCCGGCGCCTCGTCGAGGTCGAACGGCTCGGTGGTGAACTCCACTCTCAAACGCTCCATGGCCCCACGCTACGGCCCCACCCGGCGCTGCGGGAGCCCCGGACCTGCGGGGACCTCTTGACAAGTGCGACGCCCGCCTTGCAACATTCCGTCAGACAGAAACTTACTTCCGCAATACGGAAGGAGCGCCGCCCCTCATGGGATACACGGACCAGCGCTTCGATGTGAACCTGTCGATCCTCTTCACGGAACTCCCGCTCCTGGAGCGCCCCGCGGCCGCCGCCGCGGCGGGCTTCACCGCGGTCGAGCTGTGGTGGCCCTGGATCGACACCGCCACCCCCGAGCAGAGCGAGCTCGACGCCCTCAAGAAGGCCCTTGAGGACGCCGGCACCCAGCTGGTGGGCCTGAACTTCTACGCCGGTCAGCTCCCCGGCCCGGACCGCGGAGCCCTCTCCGTGCCCGGGGAGGAGTCGGACCGCTTCCGCGCCAACATCGAGGTCGCCGCCGACTTCGCCGCCTCGGTCGGCTGCAAGGCGCTCAACGCGCTCTACGGCAACCGCGTCGAGGGCGTGGACCCGCAGATCCAGGACACCCTCGCCCTGGAGAACCTGGTCCTGGCCGCCCGCGCGGCCGACCGCATCGGCGCGATCCTCCTCGTCGAGACCCTCAACAAGCCGGAGTCGCCGCTCTACCCGCTGGTGAGCGCCCCCTCCGCGATCGAGATCGTCGACAAGGTCAACGCCGCCACAGGCCTCGGGAACGCGAAGTTCCTGCTCGACATCTACCACCTGGCCATGAACGGCGAGGACGTCAGCGCGGTCATCGCACAGTACGCCGACAAGACCGGCCACGTGCAGATCGCCGACAAGCCGGGCCGCGGCGCCCCGGGCACCGGCGAGCTCCCCCTGGAGCAGCTCCTCGACGAGCTGAAGAAGGCCGGTTACGACGGCTGGGTCGGCCTGGAGTACAAGGCCGCCGACGCCGCCGCGTCCTTCGCATGGCTGCCGGCCGAGGCCCGCCCGGCCAAGTAAGTCCGGGCGTTCCGCCAGGCGACCCCCGACCTTTTCGTACGAAGCTTCAGAGAAGGACCCTCCCCAATGAGCAACCTCCCCAAGATCGCTTGGATCGGCCTCGGCATCATGGGCTCCCCCATGTCCGAGAACCTCCTCAAGGCCGGCTACTCGGTCACCGGCTTCACGCTGGAGCAGGACAAGCTGGACCGCCTGGCCAAGGCCGGCGGCACCGCCGCCGGCTCGATCGCCGAGGCCGTCAAGGACGCCGACGTCATCATCACGATGGTGCCCGCCTCCCCGCAGGTCGAGGCCATCTCCTACGGCCCCGAGGGCATCCTGGAGAACGCCAAGCAGGGCGCGCTGATCGTGGACATGTCCTCGATCACCCCGCAGACCTCCGTCGACCTGGCCAAGAACGCCAAGGAGAAGGGCATCCGCGTCATCGACGCCCCCGTCTCCGGCGGCGAGGCCGGCGCCATCGAGGCCGTGCTCTCGATCATGGTCGGCGGCGAGCAGGCCGACTTCGACGAGGCCCTCCCGATCCTCGAGGCCCTCGGCAAGACGATCGTCCTCTGTGGCCCGCACGGCTCCGGCCAGACGGTGAAGGCCGCCAACCAGCTGATCGTCGCGGTCAACATCCAGGCCTGCGCCGAGGCCGTCGTCTTCCTCGAGAAGTCCGGCGTGAACCTCCAGGCCGCCCTCGACGTCCTCAACGGCGGTCTGGCCGGCTCGACCGTGCTGACCCGCAAGAAGGACAACTTCCTGAACCGGGACTTCAAGCCCGGCTTCCGGATCGACCTGCACCACAAGGACATGGGCATCGTCACCGACGCCGCCCGTAACGTCGGTGCGGCCCTCCCGGTCGGCGCGGTCGTCGCCCAGCTCGTGGCCTCGCTGCGCGCGCAGGGTGACGGCGGCCTGGACCACTCGGCCCTGCTGCGCGCCGTCGAGCGCCTCTCCGGCCAGCAGGTCTGACCCTCCGCCCCTTCGCCGGGGCCCCTGATTTCCGGTCGGTGGCGGCGCTGACAACCTGTCCTGTCGCGCCCAGGCGTCGCCGCCGACCGGAACACCACACTTCATTTTCAACAAACTGTTGACGTGCTGTTCGAGCCGAATTTACGCTCCTCGGACCGTCAGCAGAGCTCCCGTACGGAAGGTCACGATGTCGAAGCGCGTGCTTACGACCGAGTCCGGCGCCCCCGTCGCCGACAACCAGAACTCCGCCACCGCCGGCGTCGGTGGCCCTCTCCTCCTCCAGGACCAGCACCTGCTGGAGAAGCTCGCGCGCTTCAACCGTGAGCGGATCCCGGAGCGCGTGGTGCACGCCCGCGGTTCCGGCGCGTACGGCTACTTCGAGGTGACCGACGACGTCACCGCGTACACCAAGGCGAACTTCCTCGGTGAGGTCGGCAAGAAGACCGAGACCTTCATCCGCTTCTCCACCGTGGCCGACTCGCTCGGCGGCGCGGACGCGGTGCGCGACCCCCGCGGCTTCGCCCTGAAGTTCTACACCGAAGAGGGCAACTACGACCTCGTCGGCAACAACACCCCGGTGTTCTTCATCAAGGACCCGATCAAGTTCCCCGACTTCATCCACTCCCAGAAGCGCGACCCCTTCACGGGCAAGCAGGAGCCGGACAACGTCTGGGACTTCTGGGCGCACGCCCCCGAGGCCACCCACCAGATCACCTGGCTCATGGGCGACCGCGGCATCCCGGCCTCGTACCGTCACATGAACGGCTACGGCTCGCACACCTACCAGTGGACCAACGAGGCGGGCGAGGCCTTCTTCGTCAAGTACCACTTCAAGACGAACCAGGGCATCCGCTCCCTCTCCGCCGAGCAGGCCGCCGAGCTCGTCGGCAAGGACGCCAACTCGCACCAGACCGACCTGCTCCAGGCCATCGAGCGCGGTGTGAACCCCTCGTGGACCCTGTACGTGCAGGTCATGCCGGCCGCCGAGGCCGCCGACTACCGCTTCAACCCGTTCGACCTCACCAAGGTGTGGCCGCACAGCGACTACCCGCTGCAGCGCGTGGGCCGCCTGGTCCTCGACCGCAACCCGGACAACGTCTTCGCCGAGGTCGAGCAGGCCGCGTTCTCCCCGAACAACTTCGTGCCGGGCATCGGCCCCTCGCCGGACAAGATGCTCCAGGGCCGTCTCTTCGCCTACGCGGACGCCCACCGCTACCGCCTCGGTGTCAACCACACCCAGCTCGCGGTGAACGCCCCCAAGGCGACCGTGGCCGAGAACTACGGCCGCGACGGCGCCATGGCCACCCGCAACGGCTCGCGCCACGACAAGAACTACGAGCCCAACTCGTACCAGGGCCCGGCCCAGACCGACGCCGCGCTCTCCGCGCCGCTCGCCATCCACGGCTGGACCGGCACCCACGAGGCGCCCGCGCACACCAAGGACGACGACTTCTTCCAGGCCGGCGAGCTCTACCGCCTGATGTCCGAGGACGAGAAGAAGCGCCTCGTCGCCAACATCGCCGGCGGTCTCTCCCAGGTGTCCCGCGAGGACGTCATCGAGAAGAACCTCGCGCACTTCGCCGCCGCCGACCCGGAGTACGGCAAGCGCGTCGCCGAGGCCGTCGAGGCCCTGCGCGACTGACCGCACAGCAACACCCAGACTGCGTACGACACCTGACGGGAGGTCAGTGTCGTACGTGGTCCGGATCGCCGGCCCGGATGAGGGGTGGTCGGTGAACCGGACAAGCGTGAGGACCGCGGCGGCTCCGAGCCAGTGCGGTGGTAAGGACGCCGGGCCCCCTTCTTGACCTGAAGGAAGGGGAACCGCCGGGCGCCCGTCGGAACCGCCGCGGTCCCAACGCCCCCCTTCCGAGGGGATGAACGCCCCCACCGAGGGGCCCCCGAAGACTCCGCCCGGCGGCGCGAACGTCCTGTCGCGCCAGCCTCGTGCCGTCGGGCGGTCACAAGCGGGAGAGCGCGGAACCAGGTTTACGGTCCCTGGTTCCGCGCTCTTCTTCTTTTGCGTCCGCATGGGCGAGCAGGAACGTCACCACGAGCGAGGCGAGGGCGAGCAGCACCATCCCGGTACGCGGGGAGGTGTACTGGGCGAGGGTGCCGGCCAGGGCCGCACTCACCCCCTGGAGCGCGAGCATCCCCGAGGTGTGCAGCCCGAGGGCGTGCCCGCTCAACTCCTCCGGCACCAGGGCCATCAGCCGCTCCTGGTGCAGCAGACTCGCCCCGTACCCCACCGCCGACACCGTCACGAGGACGAGCGCGAGGGGCAGCCCCGGATCGAGGGCGAACAGCAGGAACGGGGCCGCGAGCAGCCCCTGGAGCGGGAAGCGGATCCGGCCGCGCAGCCGCGCCGGTACGAAGCGGCCGATGGCGGTGTCCCCGGCCAGCATCCCGAACGCGCCGCAGGCGAAGAGGAGCCCGGCGCGCTCGGGGGCGTACGGCACGAAGAGCGACTCGCAGCCGACGATCAGTCCGTTCGGCACCCAGAGCGCCAGGTAGGCGCGGCGGCGGGCGGGGACGGCCCAGAGCCGGCCGTTGGTGCGCCAGGTCGCGGCGACCGAGGGCCGGCCGGCGGCGCGGGGCGGGCGCGCCCCGAGGCCGAGACGGGCGGCCAGGGCGGCGGCGAGGTAGAGGCCCGCGCCGGCGAGGACCGTGCCGCGGGGCGAGATCAGGGCGACGAGGAGCCCGCCGGTGGCGAAGCCGCCGATCTGGCAGGCACCGGTGGCCATGTTCGTCACGGAGCGGCCGAGGAGGTACTCCTCGCGCGGCAGGATCTCGTTCAGGAGCCCGTACCGCACCCCGCCGCCCAGCGAGGCCGCGAGCCCCTCGGCGAGCAGGATCACGAAGACCGCCCAGGTCGGCAGCCCGGGGATCGCGAGGGCGGCGGTGCCGAGGGCGAAGAACAGGGCGATGCCGGAGAGCGCGGCGCGCGGCGGCAGCCGGTCGGCGGCGGAGAGCAGCGTGGTCGCGCCCACGAGCTGGGCGAGCGAGGGGCCGAAGAGGGCGAGCGCGGACAGGAACGGGGACCCGGTCGCGCGGAAGACGAGCGTGGCCAGGCCGAGTCCGGCGACGGTCTGGGCGGCGGTGTGCGCGGCGCCGGTGAGGAAGAGCGGGGTGAACTCGGGGGTGCGGAAGAGCGCGCGGTAACGGGACATGCGAGGAGCTTCGGGGGGCTCCCGGGCACGGCGATATCGTTTCGCGCGGTGGCGAAACCAATGGGCTCGTGGTGAAGGTGCGGTCGTATGGGCTGGTGGCGGATCGGTGCGGACACCCTGGCGGGGAGCTCGTTCGTGCTGTCGCCGCTCGCCGAGACGATCGCCTCGCTGAAGACCCTGCACGCGGGGGCGGCGGCGCACCCGGGCGAGCGGGCCTGGCTCGACCGCTGTCTGCCCGCGTACCGGGAGCGGCTCGCGGCGGAGCCGCTCGACGCCCTGCTCGTACGGGCGTCGATCGGGCCGACCTGGAACGCGGACTTCCTCACCCCGACCCCGCTGGGCGACCGGGAGCGGAGCTTCGAGGAGGAGGTCGAGGCCGTCCGGGCGGCCGAACCGGCCGATGCCGTGGACCAGTTGGCGGTGGCGGTCGGCGGGCCGGTGCCGGAGCCGCTGCGCTCGGCGCGGGATCTGCCGGAGCGGCTCGCGGGCGTGCTGGGCTGGGTGTGGCGGGAGACCGTACGGCCGGAGTGGGCGCGCCGGCGGCGGATCCTGGAGGCCGATGTGCTCGCGCGGACCGCGCTGTTGAGCCGGGGCGGCTGGGCGGCGGCGCTCGACGAGCTGCGCCCGGGGAAGATGCGCTGGCTCGGCGACGGCCGGCTCCAGGTCAACACCCGTGACTACCCGCCGCGTTCGATCGACCGGGGGCGCCTGCTGCTCGTGCCGGTGACGCCGGCGACCGGCTGGGTGTCCTGGGAGGGGGCGGAGCGGTACGCGATCGTCTACGCCTGCGCGGGAGTTCTGGCGGACGCGGCCGGTCCCGCGGTGCCGCAGGCCCTGGGGGCCCTGCTCGGGACGGCCCGCGCCGGGGTGCTCGTACGGCTCGAATCGCCGCTGTCCACCAGCCAGTTGGTGGCGCTCACGGGGCAGGGGCTCGGCTCGGTCGGCCGGCACCTGAAGGTGCTGCTCGACGCCGGTCTCGTACGGCGGGGACGGGCGGGGCGCTCGGTCCTGTACGAGTGGACGGAGGCGGGCGCCGTCCTCGTGGCGGCACAGGGAGACCCCCGCCCCGGTGCTCCTCGGGGCGGGGGTCGGTCCCTCGGCTGAGGGAGTCGATCAGACCTGCAGGGCCTTGATCGCGGTCGGCGCGTGGCCGGGCTCGGTGGCCAGGTCCTCGAACTCGGTGACGTCGCTCATGTCGACCGTCTTGCTCATCGCGATGTTGGTGATGCGCTCCAGGATGGCCTCGACGACGACCGGGACCTGGTGCTCGACGGCCAGCTTCTTGGCCTCCTCCAGCGCCTCGCCCAGCTTGTCCGGGTCGGTGACGCGGATGGCCTTGACGCCCAGGCCCTCGGCGACCTTGACGTGGTCGACGCCGTAGACGCCGATCTCCGGGGTGTTGATGTTCTCGAACTCGAGGTTGACCTCGAAGTTGATGCCGAGGCCGCCCTGCGCCTGACGGATCAGACCGAGGTAGGCGTTGTTCACGAGGACGTGGACGTAGGGGACCTTGTGCTGGGCCGCGACGGCCAGCTCCTCGATCATGAACTGGAAGTCGTAGTCGCCGGAGAGCGCGACGACCGGGACGTCCGGCTGCGCGGTGGCGGCACCGATGGCGGCCGGGATCGTCCAGCCGAGCGGGCCGGCCTGGCCGCAGTTGATCCAGTGGCGCGGCTTGTAGACGTGCAGGAACTGCGCGGCGGCGATCTGGGAGAGACCGATGGTGGTGACGTAACGGGTCTCCGGGCCGAAGGCCTTGTTCATCTCCTCGTAGACGCGCTGCGGCTTCATCGGGATGTTGTCGAAGTGCGTGCGGCGCTGGAGGGTGGCCTTGCGCTCCTGCGCGGAGGCGGCCCAGGCGGAGAAGTCCGGGAGCTTGCCCGCGGCCTTCCACTCCTTGGCGATCTCGACGAAGAGCTCCAGGGCGACCTTGGCGTCGGAGGCGATGCCGTAGTCGGGGGCGAAGATCTTGCCGAGCTGGGTGGGCTCGATGTCGACGTGGACGAACTTGCGGCCCTTGGTGTACGCCTCCAGGTTGTAGCCCGTGTGGCGGTTGGCCCAGCGGTTGCCGATGCCGAGGACGAAGTCCGACTCCAGGAAGGTCGCGTTGCCGTAGCGGTGCGCGGTCTGGACGCCGACCATGCCGGCGGCCAGCTCGTGGTCGTCCGGGATGGTGCCCCAGCCCATGAGGGTGGAGATGACCGGGATGCTGGTCAGCTCGGCGAGCTCGACGAGCAGGTCGGAGGCGTCGGCGTTGATGATGCCGCCGCCGGCGACGATCAGCGGGCGCTCGGACTCCAGGAGGAAGCTCAGGGCCTTCTCGGCCTGGGCGCGGGTCGCGGACGGCTTGTAGACCGGCAGCGGCTCGTAGGTCTCCGGGTCGAACTCGATCTCGGTCAGCTGGACGTCGATCGGCAGGTCGATGAGGACCGGGCCGGGGCGGCCGGAGCGCATCAGGTGGAAGGCCTGCTGGAAGACGCCGGGGACCTGCGCGGCCTCCAGGACGGTCGTCGCGGCCTTGGTGACCGGCTTGGCGATCGTGGCGATGTCGACGGCCTGGAAGTCCTCCTTGTGGAGCTTCGAGACCGGAGCCTGGCCGGTGATGCAGAGGATCGGGATGGAGTCCGCGATGGCCGAGTACAGGCCGGTGATCATGTCGGTGCCGGCGGGGCCGGACGTACCGATGCAGACGCCGATGTTGCCGGCCTTGGCACGGGTGTAGCCCTCGGCCATGTGGGACGCGCCCTCGACGTGGCGGGCGAGGGTGTGGCCGACACCGCCCACGTTCTTGAGCTCGCGGTAGAAGGGGTTGATCGCCGCGCCGGGGACGCCGAACGCCTGGGTGACGCCTTCGCGCTTGAGGATCTCAACGGCCGCTGCGGCGGCGGTCATACGAGGCATGGGAGTGCTCCTGCTTCGGCCGGGCGGATCCAGACGGGGCCTCGTCTCGGGAGGCCCGGGCGCCTGTTTCCGTAATGCGGAAATACTGTTCTGCTATACGGAAGCAATGTAGGTCGGGCTGCGGAGAGCCGTCAAGAGAAGTCCGCCCGCCGGGATCACGGAAGTGGCCGAACACCCTCCCCCGGGGCGCAGGAAGGGTGGACGATGGGGCGGAACGACAGGGGGTTGGGCTGTGGGCGAGTCGGTACCGGTGCGCTGTCCGGAGTGCCTGCGCACGCAGGCGTACGCGCCACCCGCCTTCCCCTGCGCCTGCGGAAGCCCGGTCGCGCCACCGGTGGCGGCGGGCGCGGTCGCGGAGCCGATCACGCACCGGAACTGGGCGGACGAATGGGTCACCGTCCGCTGCGGAGCCTGCGACCGCGAGAACGACTGGCCCCACCCGGAACTGTGCTGCCCGTGCGGGACGGTCCTGCGGGTACCGGTACGGGCGGCGGGTACGGAGACGGCGTTGGCGGGTACGGAGGCGGGGGCGGCGGACGGGAGCGGTGCGGGGGCGGCGGACGGGAGCGGTGCGGGGGCGGCGGACGGGAGCGGTGCGGGGGAGGGCGGCAGGGCGGGGGGCGCGGGCG
>NZ_JBSHDU010000080.1:0-38209 GCF_053616475.1 Streptomyces sp. NPDC055815
CGGCGCGGGTGCGTCCGGGCCCTGGCACCGCCCTCTTGACACGTCACGCATCGCTCAGATTCACCCGGCCGTCCACGGTGCGAACTGGAGCGACGGACGACGAGGGTGCGCGGCGTCCTCCTCGCCCGCCGACCGGTACCGCACCAGTGCCGGCACGGTCACACCCTCGCGGCGCCGCTTGTGGATCCGTCTGAGACCCACGGCGCCCACGAGATGAGCGACAGCTCCGCCGAGCCTGAGGAACGCCGCCGCGACGACCCACCCTTCTCTGGTATTCGCCACCTCATCGCCCTCGCTCCGCCGCTCTCACCGGTCCTCGAGGGGCCGCCGTCCACCGGCCAGGGCGGCCAGCTCCCTGGGATGCTCCTCGACCGCGACATTCCCGGCGCCGTCGATGACGTCCAGGTCGACGCCGAGCCTGGTGCGGGCCGCCGGGCGGAGCCGGTTCAGCGGCAGGAAGACGCATGCGAACCGTTGACGACCAGCTCAGATCGTGATTCCCGTCCGACCAGGCCCGGTCGTGCAGAGCTGCGCCGAGGCCCGTGGATTCATCTCACGCTGCGTACCAACCCCGTCGTCGCCGAGTCCCTCCTGGGCCGGCTCATCAACACCAGCCACAAGGTCATCATGAACGGCCCCAGCTACCGTCCGAACAAGCGGCCCAAGAACCCAGCCGCCAAGCCCTAAGCGTCTCTCCGGGCGAGCCAAGCCTCGAAAAGAGCGTCAGCCAGCCAGTGCCCGCTGACGAAGGCCATGTGATGGGCTGACAATCCCGTCCCCTTGTGGGTACGGCGCGTGGGATCTGCGCCTTGAGTCAGGAGGAAGCACGTGGCGTCCACGTGGAGGGGCTCGCCGGTCTGGACATGCCCGTCGATCTCTCCGTCGACGGCCCGATGCAGGAGAGTGAACCCGTTAACGTACGTCTGGGGACATACGCGATCGTCCACACGGGGACGCCTCCGCCGCGAGGGACCATCCCCGCAGGCGTCGGGAGCAACGTTTGGACACCGCCTGCGTCCCAGGCCCCGTAGGGGCCATCCCCGCGCAGGCGGGGAGCAAGTGCCCGACCCGAGCCCGCCCAGCGCGAGGCTGGGGCCGCGGGCGCAGGGAACAGATCTCCTACGCGACCGCAGGCCACCGCATCGGCATCGAGGTCTCGGGCAGCAACTTCGACCGCTAGGATCGCAGCACCCAGCGGCGCCACACCACCATCCACCACGATCATCGGTCGCACATCCGGCTGTCCGTCATCGGCGGAGCGCTGTGACGGCTGGGCGGAACTTGCTCGACTGACGCAAGAGCCGTTCCTCTGCGGGAAAGCGCGCGCAGCTGCTCGACGGCGGCATCCAGGTAGCGGATGGTCCCAGCACCGCGGCGTTCACCACCAGGCCGAGCGCCGAGCCGGTCCTCCTGACCGACCAGGTATGCCCGCAGGATGCCAGAGAGGCCGGGCCCCGCACGAGGCCGGTGCGGAGAGCTACCCAGAGGGCGGGCAGGGCCTGTATCGGCAGGCTTTCTCACCACCCCAGGGCAGCCCCCGCTTACGCCGCGCAGCGCCTGCTGCACGATCGGGACCCACGTGGTCCGGCCTGGCCAGTGGCCCCGGTCAGACGTTGACCGGGGCGGTCTCGCCGACCTGCGTGTCGCGCATGACCAGCTTCACGTCGGTGAGCCGTGCCCTGACCGTGCCGTCCTGCGCCAGCAGCGGGACGTCGCTCTCGGCGCGCAGCTCCGTGCCGTTGGGCTCGATGTCTCCCGCGCGGCCCGCGAGCGGGACGGCCGCGTCGGCGTAGAGGGTGCCGTGCGGCGTACACACTTCGAGGTACGTGTCGAGGTGCAGGTCCGCGGGGTACGCAAGGCGGGCCAGGGAATCCTCCTCGCCCTTGCCGAAGGCGCCGCGCGAGGGCCGCGCCCAGGCCGTGCGCAGCATGATGCGCCCGCCCAGCGCGGCGCACTCGCCGGCCACCGCCAGGCGGGACAGCTGGGCTCGCACCCCGGTGCCCTCGTCGTGCTTGTCGGGGCCGAAGAGGAGGATCTCCGCACCGGCGGCCAGGTTGCGGTCGCCCGACAGGTCCACCTTCACGGTCGTGCCGCCCACCTCGAGGGTCAGGGAGCCCTCGATCGTGGCCTGCATGATCAACGAGGGGTCGAACAGCATGGTCATGAAGGGACTCGGGGCCGGGGCGAAGAACAGCGTCGGCGTGATGCCGACCGGCTCGTTGTCGTCGTTGGCCGGGTACCAGGCCTCGGGAAGGCCGGTGGCACGCAGGACTCCCGGCGCCGGCGCGACGTCCGACACGGCTCCGCGCGGGAAGCCCAGGGCGGGACCGGTCAGCGGCCTCTTGAAGGGCGGGATCGCATCCACGACACCGGAGGTCTCCATGGCGTTGCGGTGGGCCAGCCGCAGCTTGCTGGTCTCCAGGATCCCGAACCGGCGGAGCTGGAACTCCGCGGGGAAGTTCTTGCCGGGCACGATCTGCCGGATGCGGCCCACGTTGGGCAGGTACGGGTTCGTCAGGATCTGGATGCGGTCGCTCAACTCGTAGCTGTAACCCTTGATGCCGACCTCGGGCGCGGAGATCAGCTCCGCCTCGAACGAGGCGTACCCCTGCTCATCGACCCGGTGCTCGAAGCCCGGCATGGGCCACTTGTTGATCTGCGTGAACCCGGAGAACGTGATCGTCTCCCGGCGCCCGTTGTAGAAGTCGTCGCCGAAGACCACCGTCGCGGCGGCGAGGATGTGCGGGCGGAGCGGCTTGGGCTCGATGTTCAAGGACTCGTAGGTCTCGCGAGGAATCACAGGACTATCTCCGTCATCGGTACGTGCACGGCACTGACGAAGCAAGCCTCCTGGGCCCGAGCCGCGCTCTGTGCAGATAGGCGTTGCGTGCCACCGGAACGAGTGAGCCGCGATCAGGCCATCGCACCGATATCTGCCCTACCGAACGCATGGTCGGTCACCTGCGCCCGCACCATGGACCTGCGGCGGGCACAGCGAGGTCGGGTCAGCTGATAGAGGCTGCGACGGGAATCGCCTCTCTCCGGGGAAATGCCACGTTCGTGAGACTGCTCCGCATGCCATCACCGTGAGACGGCTCCAAGAGTGCTGGTCAAAAGCCCGACCCGTGCCACGAAGTCCAAGACCCTGCAGGCGCGCGGCGGGCAGGTACGGGGGTCTGCGGGCGGGCGCGGCAAGCTCCGCCGTGTCCTTGCCGACAGCACCTTCAACTCCACGGGGTCTGACGACCCTGGCAGCGACCTGATGGCGTGCACCGGGGACGGCAGCATGGTGGTCGCCCAGGTCAAGAGCTGGGGGAAGCCGGTTCTGCCGGGACGGCGCCCGCGCCCATCCCCGTGCCGCCGCCACCCGCTGTGGCCGCCCTCGCTTCCTGACCACCTCTGGGCGGGTGCGGGCGCACGCCAGGGATGCTGCGGACCCGCAACATCCCTGGCTCGTGTCCCCCGCAGGGACGGCCGGACCTGCGGGTGAGTTCAGGACGCCGGGCCGGCCAGCAGACCGTTCATCACCCCGACCCGGTAGGAAAATTTGCGGAGCGAGGGGCCGCGCGAGGTGTCACATCGACGCGTCGGCCGGCCACTGGACGCGTTCGACGGCAGCTGCAGGACGAGCGGGACGCCGGGAACCAGGACCTGGAAGCCGTCGGCCTCAGTTGAGCCCTGGTCAGATCGTGACCGGGCCGTGGGCGGTGGCGAACTCAACCGAGACCAGGCCCGGTTCCTCATCCTCGACCCAGGTGACGTCAATCTGGTCAAGGGGATGGTCGGCCGGTTCACCAAGGAATTCGGCGATGGAAGCGGCGTCGCCGGCGATGGAGACCCCGTGGATGGTGGTGGAGGTGCGCGGGTCGGCGCTCGGGCGCTCCTCGACGGGAACCAACCATTGAAGGAAGTAGGGCAGTTGCGGATCCTCCAACAGTTCCAGCAGGCCGATCTGCTTCCACCTCAGGTCGAACCCGTCGGGGCGGACGCGGTGGCCCTCGGCCGAGGTGCGGCCGAGGCGGGTCTCGACCGGGGCCATGTCGTCGACGCAGACCACCCAACCGAGCCAACCGCCACCCTCGGCGGCGCGGCGCGCGACCGCCTGGCCGAAGGGCGCGCGGTCGGCAGCGGGGTGGTCGAGTGTGGTGACGACCTCGACGTAGGTGCCACCGCTCAAAGGGAGAATGAAATTGCGAGTGCCGAATCGCGGGTGCACGCCCCCGTCGACGAACCCGGCGCCCAGGGCCGATCCGATCCACTGGACGGTCGAGGCGAAACTGTCGCGGGCCACCGCATAGGACACGTGATCAAGTCGCACTGCGCCATCATCACCCGACAACCCGCGCAAATCCCGACGCCACGCCCGTCACCCCGGCCGCGTCCGCTGCGGTTTCAGCCGTGGAACGGACCGATCACCGTCATCCCGGCGGAGGAGGCCCACCGCCTCAACTCAGACGGTGGAACCCTCCCCCCGCAAGCAGGGAGCAGCGGTCGGCCGCTTCTGCCGCGAGCCGGTGCCAGGGACCATCCCTGCGAGCGCGGGGGCAGCCGCCGCCGAGCTTCTCAGCCCAGTAGTGCGGGGGACCATCCCCGCAGGCGGGACCATCCCGCACGAGCGGGGAGCAGGTGCGTCTTCCTGAAGGTCCTCGAGCTCGTAGGGGAAGAGGTCCGCGTCCTGCGCAAGCACCTGCCCCACCTGTTCCTCCGGATGCCGTCGCTGGAGCAGACCGTCGCCGACCTCCCCGAGACTCCCCCTGCTGGGACTTCACACTGCTCCTGCCCCGGGGCGTGACGCCGCCCCGACCAAGCGCGCGGGGAGGGGCGGCCCCAGCTCTGCGGCCGCCCTCCCCCTTTCGGATGCCTATGACGGCTTGCGTCCGGACCACGCCACGAGGCGGTCGATGGCCGGCGCGTCCGGATCGACGTCCACGGCGGCCCCGAATCGGCGGCCGTCCTGGCCGATCGGGCTTACTCCTCCCGTGCGATCCGGCTCCACCTCCGCCGGCAGGGGATCCGCGCGATCATTCCTCAGCCGTCCGACCAGGTCGGCTATCGTCTGCGGCGTGGCCGCGCCGGCGGCCGCCCGCCCGCCTTCGACGCGGCGTACAAGCAGCGCAAGGCAGTCGAACGGTGCATCAACCGGCTCAAGCAATGGCGCGGCCTGGCAATGCGAACGGACAAGCTGGCCATCGTCTGCCAGGCTTCACTACATCTCGCGAGCATCCTCATCCGGGCAGGACGCTGACCACAGAGACGGAACGCAGCCGGAGCGAGGTAGCGCGCGTCACCCAGACTCACCGGTGAGGCAGGCGTGACATAGGCATCGGTCCGGGTGAGGAGCGTACGGCGCCGTCTCGGCTCGGTACTGGCATGCGTACTGCTCCAGCGTCGCGGAGATGTCCGCTGCGTAATCCGCTGAGACGAACCCACGTGCACGTCGGGCCTCTTGCAGTCGCTGCAAGACCCGCGGCGTGTGAACGAGCTTCGGCCGGAAGCTATGGAGGTGGCGCGTCGCCATGTCGATGACGATCCACCGCCCGGTGTGCCGCTCGCGTCCCACGGACGTGATCCGATCACCCCCCGGACCCCAGTACGCGTCGGCGACGTACACCTTCGCCCCGCCCTTGAAACACTTTGTCCCGGGGCGCAGCTCCTGGCCTCCGATTCCGCATCGGCGCCATGCGACGACGTTCGCAGCCACCAACCAGACTGGCTCCAGTCGCGGGCCGATCGACTGGTCCACGCGTCCCCCTCCAGATCCGCAGCAGCCATCGTAACTCGCCTCGCACGAGTGCCCCGCTTCATTTTGCTCTCGTCCTTGTCCGGGCCGCTGATCAAAGAGACACCCCCTGAAGCGTCTTGCAGAAGGTTGTGTCTGGGCAGGTCAGGTCAGGTTTCGGGGCTGCCGGCTCACACGGCCAGGGCGAGGTTATGCATGTGGCGACGGCCTGTACCGCGTGGTGGAGGCCGTTGCCTCGCTGTCGGCAGTCGCGGAGGATCTTGTAGCTTCATTCGGGCGAGGCCCTGCTCGACGCGCGCCCGGACCTTGCGGTGTTCCGCGTTGTTCTCCTCCTCGCCCGGCAACAGCGCCCTGCCCGGGTGTTTGCGGTGCGGGACGACGAGCCCGGTCGGTGTTGATGTAGGCGCCACGCCCTCGCAGACGGCGGCTGGGCCGGAGTCCCGCCAGGGTCTCGCATCCGCGGTGTTGCCGGGTACCGGGCGGGCCGCGGCGATCACCGGTTTGGTGTCGGCATCGATGATGACCTGCACGTTCGCCGAGAACCGGTAGTTGCTTGAGGACGCTCCGGTCTTGCGGCCGCGGACCGGGATCAGGGTGCCGTCCACGATCCACAACCGGTCCATCGCATCGTCAGGGCGGGTTGCCGGCTCGATCGCCGGCAGCGGCCGCAGCCGCTGGATCACCCGGCACACCGTCGCCGGCGAGACGCCGAACAGCAGCACGAGCTGCCACATCGTGAGGTTCGTGCGGTAGTACACGGCCACCAGCAGCACCCGGTCCGCCAGCAGCAGACACTACGGCCGGCCACCACCAGGACCGTTCCCGCCGCGTTCCCCGGGTGGGTCACGCCGGGCTGGGGTATGGGTGCACCTGCCACCAGCGGTCCCCTTCAGCGCGAGCCACTCGGCGTCGTACTGACTCGCATCGAAGTGGAGCTCCGGTGGCGGGTCGGGCACGGGGGTGTTCGCCGCCCACGGAACCTCCCAGTCCGACCACTGCACGACTTCCCCGAACCGCTGCGCGACCACGGTCAGGAAGCCGCAGCAGCCACCGGTGCAGTCCGGTTCCCCCAGCTCCAGGCGGCGCGCCTTGCCGGTCGCCCGGAGAGGGCTGGGGTGGCCGGCCGGCAGCGCAGCAGCCGCGTACGGTCCGCGGCCGCCCTCGCCGACCACCGCGTCGACCACGTCCTCGCCATTGACCCAGAACCGCAGGGGAGCAGCGAACATCAGACCAGCCTACGGCGGCCCTGACGTCGGGCGGGCGGCCCAGCCGACGCCTGCCTCGACGCGTTGGAGGAGGCTGAACTGTTGCCTCTGCCGCCGACTCCGTTCGTGCTGGCCCGTTGACATCCATATCAAGGTCGGCCGCAGCCTCTACTCGGTGCCGTGGAAGCTGATCGGCCGCCGCGTCGACGTCCGCTCGACCGCCACGATGGTCCGGTCTTCCCCGACGGCTCCCTCGTCAAGACCCACACCGCCCTTGACTAGGACAACGCACCGACACGAGCGACTGTCCGCCGGAGAAGGTCGCCTTCCAGATGCGGACGCAGGTCTGGTGCCGCAGCCAGGCGTCCGAGATCGGCGACGCCTGCCGTGAAGTCGTCGACCAGCTACTGGAGGTCAAGCGCCGAGGGTACGCGCGCGGCCACAGTCGCCCACCACACACCCACCCCGCAACCCGGAGCCGCTCAAGCACTCGCCCGTGAGCCGCCAGCAAAGCGCCCCGGACGCCGGTCGACTCCCCCACACGATGTCGCGGTTCCCGCGGCCTGCCCGGGGCGGGGCGCCGAGTCGCGCAGGCGGGGTGACTCGTGCCTGAGCGCCATGCCTGTCAGCAGCTGCACCATGCGAACTGCCTCCTGTACGTCGGCGAGCTGCAGGCGCCGCCGGCAGTCGCACAACTAGGCCGTGCGGACCAGCCTGTGTGGCAGGGCAAGCGATCCGATCGAAGGATGTCGCTGACGGCCTGATCACGATCGGTCGATCGGTCGAGTACAGCTCGGAGGCCGTTTCTGCTGTCAGTTCCTTGGGCCCCGGCAGACGGCGGCCCGGTCAGGAGATGAGATGGCCATCGGCCCGATCACCCATTCGCCAAGCGCTGCCTCCAAGAGGCGCCCGAACAGAAGACCGGAGCGGGCAGGCAGGCGACAAGGGGTATGGCTGGTCCGTAGCGTGGCGGTACTGAGTACCGCACTGGTGCCCGGCGTCGCCCAGCCCGCGGCGGCCCTGCCGCCCGAGCGCGTCCACGGCACCGATGCGGGCGACCGATCTGCGGGAGCGGTGTCCCCGGATGTGGTGATCAGTCAGGTATACGGAGGTGGCGGCAACACCGGTGCCACATTCACCAACGACTTCATCGAGCTGTTCAACCGAAGCGCCGCGCCGGTTTCGCTGAACGGCTGGTCGGTCCAGTACTCAGGCCCGTTGTCCGCCTTCAACGTGGTCACCCCCTTGAGCGGGACGATCGCGCCCGGCGGCTACTACCTGATCCAGGAGGCACAAGGAGCCGGAGGCACCACGCCCCTCCCGACGCCCGACACCATCGGAACGATCTCCATGGGCGCCCTCGCCGGCAAAGTCGCGCTGGTGCCCTCCACAACCCCGCTGGGCTGCGGCAGCGACGCCGTGCCGTGCAGTGGGTCCCAGCTCGCTTCGATGAGGGACCTCGTGGGCTACGGGTCCTCCAACCTCTACGAGGGCGCCGGCCCCGCACCCGGGCTCTCCAACACCACCGCCGCCCTGCGCAACGGCGGAGGCGCAGTCGACACCGACAGCAACAATCTGGACTTCATCGCCGATGCGCCCAATCCCCGC
The DNA here is from genome assembly GCF_053616475.1 of Streptomyces sp. NPDC055815. Lineage (NCBI taxonomy): Bacteria > Bacillati > Actinomycetota > Actinomycetes > Kitasatosporales > Streptomycetaceae > Streptomyces > Streptomyces sp. NPDC055815. The sequence continues at coordinate 8,554 of NZ_JBSHDU010000080.1, forward strand.
AACAGCGGCGCTCCGCCCAACCAGGCGCCGGACTGTACGAACGTCAGCGCGAGCCCGAACCGGATCTGGCCCCCCAGAAGGGACCAGTTCCGACTGATCACGCTCTCCGGAGCGACCGACACCGACGGTGACACGCTCAGCTACCACATCGACGCCGTCAGCCAGGACGAACCGGTCTCCGGAGCCGGCGTCGGAGACGACACCTTCCCCGACGCGCAGTTCACCGGCGCCGGGGCGGACTCCAACCAGGTCCTGGTGCGCTCCGAGCGCAACCCCTGGGGCAACGGCCGTGTCTACCGGATCGCCTACACCGTCTCGGACGGCCAGGGCGGCACCTGCTCACGTACGGCAGGGGTCGGCGGCGACACGAACGCCAAGACCGGGGTACCGCGCTTCTTCAGAGGCCAACCCGCCGTCGACGACGGAGACACCAACAGCTGGAACTCCTTCACCGGCGCCCCGCTCACGGGCACACTCCCCTGACCGCCCAACCCGCTCGTGAAGCCGGCGGCCCCGGGGCTCGCACCCGGGGCCCAGGCTCGTGTCCGGGCTGATCCCTACACGTCAGACGCGGCAGGTGAGCAAGGAGCCATGAATCTGAGGCCCTGTCAATCGTACGGTGCATTCGGGGTGGTTGGGATTGGTGACGGGTGCGGGGAGCAGATGAAGTGCCGCGGCATATTCCCGGCGTTGCCGGGACCATCCCCACGCGTACGGGGAGCAGCGCTTGGTAAGCACGCCATAGGCATGGTCAGTACTCCGGCAACAGCTCACCTGGTATGTGGGCACGTTTGGGCTCTGGCACAACTTCTGTGATGCCGCCCTTGAGCGTCATGTCAGCACGACGCGCCTGTTCACTCGCAGTGATGACCCTGTGGTCGATGAAGCGCAGGCCAGGGCAGACTCCTGCCTGCACCCATCCCTCGTCGATCGGACGACCCATGCCCACGCCCATGGCCGCAGCCGCCGTAACAGCCAAAGGCCACATCTTCGCCATGCTGGATGCGGACGGCGACGGTGTGATCTCCCGGCAGGAATACCTTGCTCGTCCCGAGCGCGCTGCACAGGCACTCGGACGCAGCGGAGACGACCCTCTCGTCCGAACCGCTCTCGTCGCTCACGAGCAGGTGTATGCGTCGATGGACGCCGACGGTGATGGCAAGGTGACCTTCGCCGAGTACGTGACGTGGGCAGGCGGCGCAAGCTTCGACGCCGTCTGCCGACAGGCGCTGGGATCATTGTTCGACCTCGCCGACACCGAGGCCGACGGAGCCCTGAACCGGGCGCAGTTCACACGGCTGCGTACGGCACTTGGCAGCACCGCCGGCAACGCTGAAGCGGCATTCGAGGCGCTGGACACCGATGGCGACGGGCGTATCGACCGCGACGAGTACCTCAGCTCAATCCGCGCATACGTGACCGACGGTGCTTCTCCCATGGCCGAAGCCCTCCACGCAGGCACACGCTAGGACAGAGGACAAAGGGGGGAAGGACGGCCGTCACCGCCCCTGACTTCCTCGGTCAGGGCTGCACTGAGGCCCGCGTTGCGGGCGAGGGAGCCGGCCTGCGCCGCGCCTGTGCTGCGAACGCCGCCTACGTGGCGGCGACTCCTGCGCGAAGACCGGCTGCGGTTCCGCCGCGACCGGCCCGTCCCGCGTCTTCGCCCGCGTCGTCGTGCGGTTCGGGGCAGGCGGTGAGCTGAGCGCATGGGACTGCGCTCGACCACCGGCTCCCGGCCCTTCCCGCGGCCGTGGGCCTGTGGTTCTGCGATCGCCCCGCCCCGTACCTCTTCGGATGCGGGACGGGCGGGGCAGGCCGCCCGGCAGCCGGGTGGCCTGCCCCGCTCGTCTCCGGCGTCCCGACCGCATCTCCCCCGCGACACCGCCAGGGTCCACCACGGCAAGGGCAACAGCGGACTCACCCGCCCCGTCCTGATCACGGACGGCCTCAGCCATGGGAGATGCCTGCTGACTGAGTCTGGAGATGACGCCTGGCTTCGACGGCAGTCAGGGCTGTGCCGTGGGAGTCTGGGGGTGCTCCTCCCACGGGAGGCCGTCCAAGCACGTCGCAGAGAAGGGGTGCCGTGTGGTGAGTACGTTCGTGTTGATCCACGGTGCCGGGGATGTCGGGTGGTACTGGCACCTGGTCGAGAAAGAGCTTCGGGCACGCGGGCACTGCGTGGTGGCTCCCGACCTGCCCGGCGACGATGACTCGCTCACGCTCGACGACTACGCCGACGCCGTAGTCGAGGCCGTCGGCGACCGCCACGGCCTCGTCGTCGTGGGGCAGTCATTCGGCGCATTCACCGCGCCCCTCGTCTGCGTGCGCCGCCCGGTCGAAGCACTGGTGTTGGTCGCGGGGATGATCCCCAAGCCCGGCGAATCACCCGACCAGTGGTGGAGCAACACCGGCCACACCGAAGCCGTAAGACGCCAGGCCGCCCGGGACGGCGTCACCGGCAGCAACGACCCCTACATCGCGTTCTACCACGACGTGCCCCGAGAACTCGCCCAGGAAGCGATGAGCAAGGAACGGGCGCACCCGTCGCCGGCTGCGTCAGCCCAGCCGTGGCCCCTCCATGCTTGGCCGGCCGTGCCGACCACCTTCGTCCTGTGTACCGAAGACCGCTTCCTTCCTCCCGACTTCCAGCACCGGCTCGTCCTGGAACGACTCGGCGTGGTCCCCCACGAGATCGCCGCGAGTCACTGCGTCGCGCTCAGCCGACCCGTCGAGCTCACCGACATCCTGGTGGATGCAGCCAACAACTAGCACACAGTCGCCCCCCATGCGACCGGCGACCCCGCAGCCGCCGTCACGGCCTGCCGAGCAATGCTCAGATCCTGTGGATCGGCTCGGGGAGGCGTACCTGGCGGCGTGATCGATCGACTGGCATCGAGTAGGCCCGCGTTGCCGCGCCGGATCGGGAAGGCACGCCTGTGCTCAGCGTAGTGAACGACGACGGCACCACCGCCAACGGCTCCTCCTCGATCGACGAGATCGTACGGGAGGGCGCGAGGCAGATGCCGGCCAGGATGAACAGCCTGAGAGGCTCACAGAGCAGGCCGGACCACACAACCCTGGTGAGGCCAACAAGCCACAGCGAGCGGACCAGCCCGAACAGCGGGATGGGCGCACTACAGGCGGGGCATGGCCGACGCCCCTCCGGAGGGGATCGTCCGGCTCCTCCTCACGCGACAGCAGCGACAAGAGGAAGAGCGTCAAGGGAACAGCAGTACATGGGCCGGCGCCGATCGGGTGTCGGGCCGACCATTTCTGGTGTGCATCACGGAATGCGCAGCCATCCGCCCCGAGCAAGCGTCTCGCCGTCTAGGCCGTGTATCGAAAGTGGATCTTGAGCTGTGAATGATCACGGTTCATGGGGCGGGGAGATCTCACGGACAAGCAGTGGGCTGTGCTGGAGCCGTTGTTGCCGAAGGGCACGAAGGCGGGCCGACCGCCCGTCTGGCCCCGTCGGCGGTTGATCGACGGCATACGGTTCCGGGTCCGGACTGGTGTGCCGTGGCGGGATGTGCCCGTCGAGTACGGTCCGTGGGGCCGGGTCTACGACCTGTTCCGTCGGTGGCAGCGTAACGGCACCTGGTACCGGATCCTGACCCGACTGCAGTCCCTGGCCGACACGAAGGGGGCGATCACGTGGGATCTGAGCGTCGACTCCACGGTGTGCCGCGCCCATCAGCATGCGGCCGGGGCCCGCAAGCAGGGCGACCTGCAGAAGGAACCGCCGGCGGGGTGTTCGCCGAGCCTTGTGATCACGGGCTTGGACGTTCGCGTGGTGGGTTCACGACCAAGCTGCACCTGGCTGTCGAGCAGGGGCAGAAGCCCATGGCGATCGTGGTGACCGCCAGGCAGCGCGGGGACTCGCCCCAGTTCGAACCGGTGCTGGAGAAGGTCCGTGTGCCCCGTATCGGGCCGGGCCGGCCGCGCGTCCGCCCTGATCGTGTGCGGGCCGACAAGGAGTACGCCTCCCGGAAGAACCGTGCCTACCTGCGCCGCCGGGGGATCCGCTGCACCATCCCCGACAAGGCCGACCAGGCACGCAACCGTCAGAAGCCCGGCTCGCGCGGCGGTCGGCCTCCGCATTTCGACCCGGTCGACTACCAGGAGCGTCATGCGGTCGAGTGCGGCATCAACCGCCTCAAGAGCCACCGCGCTGTCGCCACCCGGTACGACAAACTCGCGGTCCGCTACGAGACGACCGTGGTGGTCGCAGCCATCAACGAATGGCTGTGACCAGCACGTGGCCAGGTCTCAGGCCCACACCGCTCTGACCACGGCGTGGCCTGCCGAAGCCGCCTGCCCGTAGAACTCTTGGAGGTCCCGGTGATGTTCGAGGTGCTCCTGCCTGGTCCAGCCAAGGGCACCGAATCTGGCGCCGACAACGTTCCACAGCTCGTCGAAAGAGACAGTCTTAAGGAAACGCGCGGCCTGTGACACGCCAGGCGGCTCCAGAAGCATCAGCGGTGGATCGGAGGGGTCGGCGTCAGCGCTGTGGGGCACGGGGCGGCCGCCGTAGATCGGTAGATTCCAGGGCTGATTGACGTCTGTATAGAGGGCATCGGCTGCGGCATAGAGGTCGTTGACAGCGTCCCAGCCCTTGTTGATCGAGTAGGCGATGCCCGCTTCGTACTCGGCGGTGTCGTTTTCCCAAGCCTCAGACATGAACGCAGCGAGCCAGGTGTGGTCGTCCTGGATCTCGGACTCAGCTACGGCACGAAAGTGCAGGTGGATGCTCACTACGACGAATCCCTCAGCTCGACGGCCCCTCTGTCGGGGCGAACGGACAGAACCTACTTGAGGGCACCGACAGCCACGTGTCGCCGAAATCGACTTGCGCCGTCCGGCAGGACTTTCGATACACGCCCTAGGTGTATTGACCTGCAGTGTTGTTCACGCGGGTGATGGGTGGGTGTCCGTCCAGTGCGGTGTGGCAGCGGTGGTGGTTGTAGTGGTGAAGGAAGTCTGTCAGGGCCGCTGTCCGTTCGGTGTTCGAGGTGTAGGGCCGTAGGTAGGCCCATTCGTCCAGCAGGGTGCGGTTGAAGCGTTAGACCTTGCCGTTGGTCTGTGGCCGGTAGGGCCGGGTGAGCTTGCCGGTCGCGCCGAGCTCGGCGAGGACGTTCTTCCAGGCCAGGCCTTTGCGGTAGGCCCAGGCGTTGTCGGTCAGGACCTGCTCAATGCGTGTGATGCCGTGGGCGTGGAAGAACGCGGCCGCGCGGGCCAGGAAGGCCGCGCAGGTCGCGACCTTCTCGTCGGGGTGGATCTCGCTGTAGGCCAGGCGGGAGTGGTCGTCGACAGCGGAGTGGACGTAGTCGAAGCCCATGCCATTGCGGGTGGCCCGGCCGGCCTGGCGGCCCAGGGCCTTGTGGCCGCCGCCGTCGGGGATCCGGCCGAGTTTCTTCACGTCGACGTGGACCAGTTCGCCGGGACGTTCGCGTTCGTAGCGGCGGATCACGACGCCGGTCGGGCGATCCAGCCAGGTCAGGCGGTTCAGCCGGTGCCGGGGCAGGATCCGGTGGACCGTCGAGGCGGGCAGTCCCAGGATCGGGCCGATCCGGGCAGGGCCGAGTTTGCGGGTCCGCCGCAGCTCGCAGACCTGCTGTTCCATTGCGGCCGCGGTCCGGTGCGGGGTGCTGTGTGGCCTGCTGGAACGATCGTGGAGTCCCGCATCGCCTTCGGCCTGCCAGCGGCGCACCCATTTGTGGGCCGTGGGCCGGGATATCCCCCTCTCCGCGGCGACGTGCGCGACCGGACGTCCGGACAGAACACGCTCGATGAGGATCCGCCTGCCGTGAATGGTCAGCCGGGCATTACGGTGGGCCACGAAGACCTCCGTGAGGTGAGTTCCTAGACAGCTCCCACCACACCGGAGGTCTTCGCCATGTTCAAGACCAGACCAGTGTCAACAACGCTCGTGATCAATACACCTAGGCGGCTGGGGTGAGTTCGGCTTGGCCGAAGAGCAGGGCCCAGCCGGTGGGGAGCTGGTGGAGGATGCGGGCGATGAGGTCGGGGCCGGCGTGTGCGGCGACGGCGGCGAAGACGGAGCCGGTGTCCCAGCGGGTGGTGGCCAGGGAGGCGCCGGAGCGGGCGGCGAGGTCCTTGACGAAGGCCCATCCGGTGAGCGGCTGGCTGTCTGGGATCTGCGCGGTCAGGACGCGTGCGGCCTCCAGGGGCAGGCAGGCGGCCAGGTCAACACGTTCGTCGCCGGTCAGTTGGCGTCCCAACCCCGAAAGGACCAGGCGGACGGCTTCGTCTGCTCGCTCGCGGGTGGGGTAGGCGCCTTCGTAGCGGACCTTCTCCAGCATCTGCTCGTACGCCGTCGAGTACGGCTGCTGCTGCTCAAGCGGTACGCGCACGTCGGTGATCACTGTGGTGCATGCCTTTCATGGAGCCATGGGGGTGCCGGGTGCGGCTCCCCCGGTGGTGGTCAGGTGGGCTGGGGGCGGCCGAAGAGGAGGTCGTAGCCGACCGGGAGCTGGAGCAGGACCTGTCCCAGCAGGTCTGGGCCGGCGGTGTCGGCGACCGTGGACAGGACGGCGCTGACGTCCCACGTCGCGGTCTGCTCGGTGGCGCCCTCGATCCAGGCTGCGGTCGCCCTCACGAACCGCTCCGGTGGCAGCGGTTCGGCGCTCTGCAGCGGGTTGAGCAGGATCAGGGCGAACTCCTCCGGCAGGCGTGCCGCGAGCTGGGCGCGGACTTCGCCGACCAGGTGCGCGCCGAGCAGGGCGAGGACCACGCGGGCCGCCCGCTCGGCTTCCTCCGCAGTGCCGTACTCGCCGCGTTCCTGCACGTGGTCGAGGAACGCTTCGCGTCGCAGAATCATCTGACCGCCACCCCTTACTTCTGAGGACTCTCATGGGGGTGCGGAGGGCGGGTGAGGGGGGAGATCGGGTGCCCGTCCTCCGCACTGGTCCGGCCGGTGTCAGCCGGAGATCTCCTTGCGGCCGGAGCCGACGCCGACGGAGATCTTGCGGGGCTTGGCTCGCTCGGCGATCGGGATGCGCAGGGTCAGCACGCCCGCGTCGTAGTCGGCCTTGATGTGCTCGGTGTCGAGGGTGTCGGCGAGCACGATCTGGCGGGAGAAGACGCCCAGCGGCCGCTCGGACAGTTCCATCTGGACGTCGTCGGCCTTCGCCACGGGCCGACGCTCGGCCTTGACGGTGAGCATGTTCCGCTCGACGTCGATGTCGATCGCGTCCGGGGTGACACCGGGAAGGTCGAAGGCCACCACGTACTCGTCGCCCTCGCGGTAGGCGTCCATCGGCATCGCCGACGGCCTCGACCAGGTACCCGGGCCCATCAGCTGCTGCGTCAGCCGGTCCAGCTCACGGAAGGGGTCGGTGCGCATCAACATCGTGAAAACACCTCCAGCAGGTTCAGGCAGTTGCTGCCAATGCGCCTCACTGACACCGTTGTAACATGTCATCCAATGGATGACAAACATGAAGTCGTCGACCTGATGACAACCCGAGGGAGGTGCCCGTGACCCCGGCCGACGAGCCGTCCCCGCCCAGCACCGACGCCCACAGCCCGGCGTCGTTCCTCGCCGCCGCGGCGGCCCTTCACGCCATAGACGACGCCCTGCGCACCGCCCAGCACGAGACCCCCGACACCGTCGACCCCGGCCCCGAGCAGGCACTCGCCTCCCTGATGCTGCTGCGGCAGGTCCGCGAGCAACTCGCCGGATGGGAAACCGGCCTGATCGAAACTGCACGCGACGCCGGCGCCAGCTGGGCCGACCTCGCTCACCCCCTGGGCGTCGCCAGCCGTCAGGCCGCCGAGCGCCGCTACCTGCGCGGCCGCCCCGGCCCGGCCGGGACCACCGGCGAGCAGCGTGTGACGGCCACCCGCCAGGCCCGGGCCGCCGACCGCACGACCGCCGCCTGGGCCCGCCGCAACGCGGCCGACCTGCGCCGTCTCGCCGGCCAGATCACCGCCCTCACCGACCTGCCCGCCTCCGCCCGCCGCCCGCTCAGCGAGCTCCACGCGGCCCTCGCCCACGACGACCCCGCCGACCTCATCGCCCCCCTGGCCGCCGCCCGCCCCCATCTGGCCGCCGCCCACCCCGACCTCGCCGCCCGGCTCGACACCCTCACACCCCCCTGACCCCGCCCGGCCCACAGCAACAACAGCCCGGTCAGCCCCGCCCCCAGCTGGGTGAACGGGCGGAGACCTAGTGAGTGGCCAAGGTGTCGAGCTGCCGGTTCGTGCGAGGCTGCGGACCGGCTCCGGTTCAGTAGTCGAGATCCAGATAATCGATGTCTTTGATTTCTACGTCCGACAGGCCCATGGCGCGGCCGCCGCCGTCCTGGAAATACACTTCCCTGAATCCTTCGGCGATGATTCTGCGCATGTCCTGGTCGCTGGCTCCCGTCTCGCGGGCGTCGAACAGGCGCTGCGCGTAGGTCGGGGGGAGGTGCACGGTGAGCCGCCGGAACCTTCCGTCGTCGGTCGTGCCGACCGGTGCTGTGTAGCCGAACCGGGCTCGGGTCTCCACCGTGATTCCGCCGGTGGTGGCGGCCTGCTTCTGCCGGCGCCTTCGTACGAGCGGTTGCCAGCGTTCGCGTACCATCGCTTCGATCTTCGCGGCCACGTCCGGGCGGGCGTGCTTGCGGGCCCCGCGCCGGTAGCGGTTGACGGAGTCGGCCGTGACTCCGGCCTCCTCGCCGATCTCCTGGGCACTGAGGTACTTGCGCAGGAAGCCGACCTGGCCCTTGAGCGTCTTGGGCGGGTTCTTGGTGAACCCCTCCTGGTCAGCGCGCTCGATCGCTTGGTGGATGTCCGTCACGGCCTACTCCCCTTCGTCCATGACGGCGTCGCCGCCCTTGATGTGCCGGGCCGGGTTGAGGCCCTGCTCCATCAGCTCCACCGCCCACAGCATCGACTGGACGCCCTCCAGCTTCGCCAGGCCCGGCGTGGGTCCGAGGCGGAAACCGCCCGGCTGCGGCTTGCCGGAGGCCGCGTACGGCAGGAAGTCCAACGGACTCGCGCCCGGCGAGGGGTAGACGACGCAGTCGGACAGCACGGCGAGGGGGAACAGGCCCGTCATCCGGGACATGTTCAGCAGCTTGCGGTGCATGTTGACCCGCGCCTTGGAGATGACGGCGGCGCGGATGTCGGGGCGCCAGGTCGGCCGCTGCATGGCCGGCCACGGTTCGCCGTCCTTGTAGTTCTTGCCCTGCGGGTTCTCGAACAGCTTCCCGATGCCGCCCTTGACCGTGGCCTTGATCGCCGCGAGCACGGCGGCCATGGCCGGGTCGACTTCCTTGTGCCTCTCCATCGCCGCCAGGAACTCCGCGTCGGTGAGGTCCTTGGTGACGCCGAGGTCGGCCAGGGTGTCGACGTACGCGGTCTTGAGCCGGTCGTGCCAGGGGTCCAAGTAGGCGCCGGTCTCCTTGCGCAGGTACGCCTCCAGGATCTCGACGTTGTAGCCGAGCTCCTGGGCGTAGGCGACGGTGTGCGTCTGGTACCAGGCCGGGCCGGTCGGGCGTTCGCCGGTCGGTGTGAACGGCGACGGGAGGCGCGGGTCGAGATCGATGTGGCTGAGGTCGACGAGCCAGGAGCCGGGGACCTTCGGGTAGAACTTCGGGCGTACGAAGTGCTCGGGCTCCGACAGGCCGACGACCAGGCGGGCAGCGGCGGCGAGGAAGGCCGTGTTCAGGTCGAGGCCCACCGCGTAGGGAAGCAGGCATTCCTCATCGGTGAGCGAATCCACGGACCGCACCCACTGGTACGCCTCCTCGTGCAGGAAGCCGCCCTGCCAGCCGATCCGGTAGATCGCGGGGTGCTCGGGCTGGCCCTCCGGCGGCGCCGGGTCCATCGGCTCCGTCCCCAGGCTGCCTGGGTTGAGGCGGGAGTTCCAGTTGCCGGTCTCGTCGTCGCGCACTGGCCGGGTCGGCGGGCGCAGCGCGGTCATCAGCTCGAGGCCGTTGACGGCCGTGCCGCCGCGCGGGGTGATGACCCGCTGGGCGTATACGCCGAGGACGCGGGCAACGTCGGCCGGTTCCATCTCCGCGACGCCGGGCCAGGATCGGGAGTCGAGCGCGTCCCACGGCAGGACCGCCAGCTGTACGCACTGCCGCTCCCGCCCCTGCGCCTTGCGGTAGATGCGCACCCACGGCCCGAATCCCCGCTGCGTGAGCTGCCACTTCGCCTTCAAGACCTGCTTGACGACCGGGTGGTCCTCCGGCAGTCGCAGGCCCCGGCGGTCTTCCAGGTGCTCGGGCAGCCCGACCTTCACGGCCGCGGCCGCCGTCAGGACGATCAGCGGGTCGGCATCCTTGCCATAGCGGTGCAGCTTTGGTGCACCGAGACCGGACTCGCGCAGCGTCCACTCCACCAGCTCCACCACGGTGCTTGCCGGGCAGTCCAGCACGAGGCCGTCGATGCTGTACGCGGAGCCGTCACCATCCAGGACGGCGAGAGGGCCGTTGGGGAAACGCGAGTCCAGCGCGGGCGTGGCGGCCTTGTTCGCCGACGGGCGCCGCGAGGTCGGGCGCGCGGCTGGACGGGCAGGGCGCCCCGGTGCGGCTGGAGACCGTACCGGCGTAGTCTCCCCCTGCGGCTCGGGGGCAGCAGGGCCGGTGAGTGTCCCGGACGCCTCCGGCTGCGGCGCCGGAGCGGCCCAGACGGCGGGGGTGCCGGGTGCGGGGTGTTTCGCGGCCCAGCCCTGCAGCAGCCGCTGATACGCCGCCAGGCGCGCGCCGGTCGGCTCAGAGCGGCCGTTCTCCCAGTTCTTGATGCTCTGCGTCGACTTCAGCTTCAACGCCTCCGCGAGGCGGGCCTGGGTGATACCGGCGGCCTCACGCAGACGGGCGCGCTCCGCCGGGGGCGGGAGCTGCGGCTCCTCCTCCAGCAGGGCGTCGATGGACGCGAACAGCTCTTCTTCGGACGCCATGGACCTACCTCCAGCCCGACAGTAGCAGACTTACCCCCAATCTTTTACTCGAACATTTAACCCGTTCGGATAGTTTCTGGTAGCGCTCCCACCCGACCGTACTCACCACACCCCGGGCAACACCCCCCAGACACACACGGGAAGGAGCACAGTCACAGGCCGGCCCACTCCCCCGGCCTTCCCCCCAGGAACATCCCCGCCTACTGGTCTTCCACGATGAGCGACCACGTGGTGTACGAGTCCCGTCTCGAACTCGCGGGGGTCCGAACCGTGTGCGGATGGGGCCATGGGGCAGGATCTCAGGCCAACGGGTGTTCTTTTCTTGTTGGTGATCCGCTGTCAGGATCGGAAAACGGTGACTGATGTTCCCTCAGGTGCCTGGCCCGCGGCGGAGGCGGTGTCGCGGTGGGCTCGGGAGACGGGTCTGGCGGTGGGAGGCCGGGAGGAGCGCCGACTGGCTGCGATGCGCCTCGATGTGCTGGCCGGCCTCGCCCTCCCGCACGGCGATGCGGTGCAGATTGAGCTGACGACCCATTGGGCGGCGTTCATCTGCTGGGTGGACGACCAGATAGACCGCCGCGGCGTGGGATCGGTGCCCGGCGAGCTGGAATGGTTCACCGCACCGCTGCGTCGCGTCCTCCAACCCACGGTGGTGACGTCTCCTGAGCTGGCTGCGCATGCCGTCCTCCTGGCCCGGCTGTGGGAGCGCACGGCCCCATCGGCCACCGCCCAGCGCAAGTCACGGAGCTGCTTGTCGACTTGCGGGTGCTCCACCAGGGTGGCGCCGCCCGTGCGTTCCAGAACGTTCAGCATGGGCAGCAGGGTGATCGTACGGCGCCGAAACTGCGACTCTGCGTTGGCTTGCCGTCACCGGACGATTCGACCCTGCCTTCGGGGTGGCCGGTCCAGAGACGATCCGCGCCTCGTCGGAGTCGTGGACCATGGCCGAGGACGGGGATGGCCGACGGTGAGACCGGTCACGGGCAGGTCGGCTCGGCGGTCGACGTGATCGGGGCCTGTGGACGTGGTGGGGCAACCGCCGATACGTGCAGGCGGTTTTGGAGGTGCGTCAGAGCTGGCAACGCTGAGTGGTCGGCCAGGGCGGGGATGTCGTACAGGAAGGGGCGGTGTCCATCATGTCGAGGATCGATACGATGCCTCCGTCGTCCGCCTGCGCGGACAGCAGGTGGCGCGCGCCCTCCACCACCCGGGCGGGCTCCCCTTGGGCACTGAGGCAGATCAGGGCGCAGGCCGTGCTGATCGCGTCACTGGCCTCACCCTCCTGCTGGCCCCAGCCACCGTCGGGGTTCTGCCCACGCCGCACGGCCTCACCTATTCGGCGGGCCATCTCCTGAGCCGCTGCTGCCCGGGCGGTGGCAGGTGCGCCCGAGGCGGCGAGCAGGGCGCGGAAGGCGACGTGGTAGCGGCTGCGGCTCCATTCCGGCTCGAACAGTCCGTCGGTCTGCTGCGCGCGTACCAGGAAGTCCAGGCCCGCTCCTATTCGCTCGTGGTGTGGGGTAGCGCGGCAGGAGAGCGCGTTCAGGGCCGCGGCGGTCATCCCCGCCTCGGAGGGCGCCCCCGGCATGTAGGTGGCGAATCCGCCGTCGTCACCCTGCAGCGAGGACAGGCGGTTCAGGGCACGGTCGATGGCCGACCGGTAGCGATCCGCGTCCAGGGTGTGGAGGAATTCCGCGGCGACGGCTGTGTCGTCGGTGTCGCTGTGTTCTGCCTCGGCCGCGTAGGACCAGCCTCCGTCGGAGCACTGGTGGCCGACAAGGCGGTCCCCCAGAACGTACAGGCTCTGGCGCGGGGTCGACGTGTGCACGAGTGCGATCCCGGCGGTGACGGCGCACCAGACACTCAGGTCGCTGACGAACGGCAGGCCGCCGGTCACGCGCTCGTGTGCGAGGGCCCTGCGTACGGCGGCGGCCACCTGATCGCTGTGCCCCGGCAACAGGGACAGGGCGTTCGCCGCGAGGAGGTGCACGAGCAGGTTGCCCTCCCATACGCCGTCGTGCTCCAGGGCCGCGGTGAGGGCCGCTGCTTCCTCGGTGGTTGCCGTACCCCCGCCGGCGCTGCACCGCAGGATCACCGCGACCGCTGCAGCTTGAACCCGCCCCGCCGGATGCAGCACCCCGCGCGGTGACGGCCGGCGCTCATCGGCGGCCGCTCCTGCCAGGGCCAGGGCGGCACTGATCAGCGCGCGCTTGCTGCCCGCTTGGAACGCCGGCGTCTCCTGGAGGAAATCCTCGACGGCTTGGCGCCCGCCATCGGCGCCGCTGCCCTCCAACGCCACCTTCGCCAGCAGGGCGTCCACACCCGTGCAGCGGGCCTGCCCGCGCTCGAGGAAGGCTTCCAGGCGGCCGGCGGCGGCCGCATCCAGCCCGGTACGGCGCAGCAGGACCAGCATCAACACCGACTCCAGCACCCGGCCACGGCATTGCCACCGCTGCGAACCCGCGCCGCTCAGGACCGACTGTTCGACCAGGACGCGCAGCGACTCCGCGCGCGTACCCAGGTCAGCAGGAAAGCCACCGCCCGGCCAAGCAGGCCCCGCAACAGGCTGGACTCGCACGACTGTATTGCCCCCGGCTCGCACAACGATCGACGGACAACCCCTATCTCCGCACCTCTAGGGACCGAAACACGCGACGCCGTCTCCGCACGCCCGTCGCGATGCACGGGCGGTCACCGACTCGGACGGCACGACGTGCCCGAGAGATGTGGACCGCCCGTGCTGTCGGAGGACCGCTGGTCGGCGCACCAGCAGGGGGTTTGACGGAGCGTTAGGACGACAAGAGTACGACTGGTCCACCATGAGGCGAGGAGCAGCAATGGCAGGGCAACCGCACGGCCGTTTCGGTCCACCGCACTCGCCGGGATCTCCGGATGTGCTGACGGGAAGGGTGTGTCTGGTCACCGGTGGTGCGCAGGGCATCGGTCTGGCCCTCACGCTCGCCCTCGCCCGTCGCGGCGCTCGTGTCCATGCCGCCGACCACTCCCGGGCGAACATCGAGGCGGCCACCGCGCGGCTGGTGGCCGAGGACCTCGCGGAGACGGTGACGCTCCATCCGGTCGACGTCACCGACCGCGGCGCGCTGGAGAAGTGCATCACCGGGATCCACGCGGGCGAAGGCCGTCTCGACATCCTGGTCAACAACGCGGCCTTCACTCGCTGGACCGATGTCTCGGAGATGAGCGTCGCCGACGCCGAACTGACCATGCGGACCGGCTACGACGCCATGGTCCACGCCGTGAAGGCCGTCCTGCCGATCATGCGGGCTGCGGGCGGCGGGCGGCGGGCGGCGGGCGGCGGGCGGCGGGCGGCGGGCGGCGGGCGGCGGGCACATCGTCACCATGGGCTCCGCCGCCGGAGTCGTCTTCGTCAAGGGCCCCTCCGCCGCCTACGCGGCGACCAAGGCCGCCGTCAACGCCTACACCCAAACCCTCGCCCTCGAACTGGCCCGTACGCCGGTAGGCGTCACCCTGGTGCGCCCCGGGACCGTGGTCGGCACCGAGTTCTTCGGCAAGCACGTCCCCTCCCACCGCATGCCCCGCCTCACCGACTTCCTGCCCGTCTCCAGCCCCGAACAGGTCGCCGACGCCATCGTCCACGGCATCCTGCACCGACGCACCGTCGTGGACTTCCCCGGCTACCTCCCGTGGCTCTACCGCGCCTACGCCATGGCTCCCCGGCTCCTCGCCACGGCGGCCGGCCTCGGCGGCCCCGCGCGTCGCGACTTCGCACAACCCCGGCGCACAGGCCCAAGCGCCCGCACACCGGCCCACGCCCCTCCCGCCACAGCACGGCCGCAGAGCCCGGCCCTGCGCCTGATGAACGAGGTCGGCCCGAGTGCGCCGGTCAGCACAGCCCTGCGTCTGTTCGCGGCTCCGGTGGACACCCTCCTCCAGCGCCGAACGCGCGGTCGGTGGAGCATGGGACGCAGCCTGGGTGTGCCCGCACTCCTCCTCGTCTCCACCGGCTCCCGCACCGGGCAGCCACGGGAGACCCCGCTCTTCTATGTCCCGCACCGCGGTGGCTACGCCGTCGTCGGCTCAAACTTCGGGCAGGCGCACCATCCCGCCTGGTCCACCAACCTGTTGCGCGACCCGCGCGCCGTGGTCGTCACCGCAGGACGGCGTCTCCCCGTCACCGCCCGCCTGGTCGAGGCCGAAGAACGGGACCAGATCTGGGCCAAGTTCCTCCGCCTCGCAACGGGTTACCAGTCCTACAGCGACCGAAGCGGCCGCCGGCTGCGCATCTTCCACCTCGAACCCACCCAGGCGAAAGCAAGCCTCCACTCCCGGTAACGGCTGGCAGTTCGTGAAGCTGGGAGGAGCCGCCCGCCATGGAAGCCTCGAGGTTCCGGGGCACGGAGCGCAGGCGGGAAGAGAGGGACGGCGTGGCCTTCCTGATGCCCGACGCGGGAGCATCCCCGCGGATGCGGGGAGCAGGTGGGTGTGGTCGCGTGCGTCGAAGTGCGCTGACAGGACCCGCGTGTCGCCGGGCGGGAAGGTGTTCGCACGGAGGCTGTGCGGGTTGTACCGATCAGGGGCGTCGCGTCGGTTGAGCGCCGGGTTCCACGGCTTCGTCGGATGGTGTGCCGTGGGTGGGTTCTTGGGTGACGGGCCTGGTGGAACCGCGGTTCTCGCGTACGGCCGGTGAGATGCCGAATGCCAGGAACGCCAATGCGGGGGCCACTACGACGCCCGCGCTCACCGCGGCTGTGGTGGCCGGGGTGGCGAAGGTGAGGCCGACCGCGGCTGCGGCGGTGACCAACGCGACGACGGCTCCGTACGCGGCGACGGTGATGCGGATCAGGCGTAGCCGTTCCGCCTCCGGTCGTCGGGTACGGCTCAAGAGCCAGGCCAGGGAGGGCAGCAGCAGGATGGCATGCATGGTGACGGCATGGGCGGGGCGCAGGAAGCCCGCCGTCTGGTAGGCCTCTGCCGCGTGGCCCGCGCTCTCCAGCGTCAGCCCGTAAGCGATCATCACTGCTCCGGCCGCCATGGAGCTGGTGAGCGCCACCAGTCCGGCGCGGAGCGCGAGCCGCATGCTGGGGGCGGCTGTCGGGTTGGGGCGCAGTGCGGCGATGGTGAGCACGACGACGACCGCCGTGAGGGTGACACCGCCGGCCGCGAGGGCGCGGGTGACGAGGGTGTCGAAGGTGGTCTCGGTGTTGAAGTGCGAGGGGACACCGCGCCATGCCTGCAGGGTGATCAGACCGGTCTCCAGCAGGGACGCCGCGGTGAACGCTCCCAGGAGGAGAACGCGGGTGCGCGCGGTGAGCGGGAGGAGCCGGCAGATCCAGGTGACGGTCAGCACGCTGATACCGAAGGACAGCCCGAAGGTGATCGGTTTCCGCCAGGAGACGGGGTCGTCCCACGGGCCGCCGGCAAGCATGAGGACGACCGTGTGGAAGGCGGCGGAGGCGAGCAGCACAAGGCCCGCGCCGACGGGGATCTGCCAGGGCGAACGCGATCGTACGGGCGAGATGGCGTTCATGCGTTCACCACCGGTGCGGTCGGGCGGGGGCGGACCAGTGCGAGTGCGGTCCACACCAACCATGCGGTGCCACCGAAGCGGACGACGGGCATCAGGTAGCTGACCTCGAAGACGACGAGCGTGAGGGTGGCGGCCAGTCCGGCGGCGGCGATGACCAGCCCGGTGGTGGCACAGGCACGCGGCAGGAGCCCGCTTGCGCGGGCTGCCAGGCAGGTGCCTGCCGCCAGCAGCGCGAAGGACACGGCGTATCCGAGACCGCCGGCGAGGAAGGACAGGTCTGCCAGAGCGCGCGCCAGGGCTGCGGGCGCCTGTTCCGGAAGCCGGCCGAGGGTCCAGGCGAGCGCGGCGCTGGAAGCCAGCGCGCCGCTGGCCAGCACTCCGCCGGCGAGGGCTGTCGCCGCCGCGGCACCTTGGTGCTGTCCCTGCCCCCGCCGCACCAGCCGGGCGAGGGTGGCGGCGACGGGCACCAGGAGCACGGCGGCGGCGAGCAGCAGGAAGGCGCCCAGGTTGATCGCCGTGCCGTGCTCGGTTACGTACTGGCGCAGGATGTCCCGGCCGGAGGTGTCGGGGTGTGGGGTCGCCCTGTTGGTGACGACGTACGCAGCGGTGAGTAAGGCGTAGGAGAGCGAGAAGGCGAGCAGCGCAACGGCGCCGCGCGGGCGAAGGGCCGCGCCCCGGAGCGAGGCCGCATGGGACTCGTGTACTGATGTGAGCATGACATGTCCTTGATCGTGGTTGAAGGGATTCGGCATGGGGCCCCGGCGGGGCGGTGTGGGCGTGCGGCCCCGGTGCGCGACAGCCAGAATGCCGCCGCAGTGGCGGCGCGGTCGTCCAGCAGCGGGAGGTGGCGCGGCTACTACGTGGGGAGTAGCCGCACCGGGACGAGTACGAAGTCCCGCAGCGGCCAGACCAGTTCCGCCAGGCGAACCCTCACGGCCGCGTATCCCCCGCGTGCCGGCGGAGAGCGCGGGATCGGTCCTGCTTGCGGGACTCATCGGGCCATCTCTTCCGGATCTCGCCGGCCTTACGGATCTTGCCGGTTGAGCCCGCCTCCGGTGCCGTGCATCGAAGGGCGAGGGACCCGTTCACTGGACGCACCTCGGGCCTCTCCACCACGAGGCGGGGTACGGTGCCGGGCAGTGCGGGTCAGGCAAGGCCGGGAAGAGACTGCTTGGCCGCCGGTTCATCCGAGGGCCGCCCCTCCCGGGACGCCCGCTCGTCGGCATCAGCCAGCCAGAACCAGACGGGCGGGAGGACCAGTTCGACCACGGTCAGCGCCGCCTGGAACCAGTGCGGCCACCCGTGCACCGCCAGGGACAGCAGCCGCCCGACGCCACCCAACAGGAACACCACCGCGAGCCACCGCACCACCCTCGCCGGGACGGGGCGCTGCCGGGCTGCCCACAGCCACGCCAGCCCGTACCCGGCGAAGATCGCACCGAAGAACCGGCCCAGGCTGTCCAGAGTGGGGCCGGCGTCGGCCTCGCCCGGAATCGCCGCATTGCCGCCGACCACATGGAACAGCCCGATCGCCGTGCAGGCGAGGCCCATCACCCATGCGAACACCCGGAGCGTCATGGCCATGACTCCACCCTCACTTAGTTGACGTGTGTCTACTTAGCTTCAGCGTAGTTCTCTTTAGTAGACGCGTGTCAAGTAGTAATGTGGGTGCGTGCCGCCCCGACGACGTCTGTCCCCTGCCGACCGCCGCGCCCAGCTGCTCGCCGTCGGCGCCCAGCTCTTCTCCGCCGCCCCCTACGACGACGTACTGATGGAGGACGTCGCCCGCCAGGCCGGTGTGTCCCGAGCCCTGCTCTACCAGCACTTCCCGAGCAAGCACGCACTCTTCGCGGCCGTCTACCAGCAGGCGTCCGACCGGCTGTTGGAGGCGACCACGTTCGCCCCAGGCGCCACGCTCACCGAGCAGCTCACCCAGGGCCTGGACGCCCACCTCGACTACTTCATCGCCAACCGCCACGCCGTCCTGGCCGCGAACCGGGTACTGGCGGGCGACCCCGTCATCCAGACGATCATGACGGACGAACTCGACGCCCTGCGCACACGCCTGCTCGGCGTGCTCCCGCTCGCCGACGAACGCATGCGCGCCGCCGTCTCCGCGGTACTGAAGGCCTGGCTCGTGTTCACCCAGGTCCTGTGCGTGGACTGGCTCACACACGAGACCTGCACCCGCACCGAGCTACGGGACACCGCCATCGGCGCGGCGGTCGGCGCCCTGCGCCCCCTGCTTCCCGAGGACCCCGCCCCGGACTGGCCGCCCGCCCCGCCCGCCTGAACCCACCCGCCACGACAGCCGCCGACGACAAGCAGCTCGGCAGGACCGTCGCCCGCCACGGACGCGTCGACCTGCTCGAAATCGACGAGCTCGGCTATCTCGAACTCGACCGCCGCGGCGCGGAGATACTCTTCCGGGTTTGGACGGAGGGAGGAGAAGAACAGCATCGCGATCGGCTCCAACGAGGCGTTCACCGGCTGGTCAAGGCCTTCACCGATCCCCGGCTCTGCGCAGCGGTCGTGGACCGGACCGCTGGTCTGACGTTGCTCATCCGCCCGGTCCGGTCACCGTGACTGGGCGTACCGCCGGTTCGAGCAGCGACAACGTTCGCTGCTGCGCGTCGAGGGCGACGCGGATGCCGACCGGCATCGGCAGATTCGGGCCGGCGTGTCCGAACTCGACGTTACCCAGGACCGGTATGTCCCGGTCACCGAGGACGTCGAGGACAATCTCGCGCAGAGTCGGGGATCCGTCGGGCGAATCGAGTCCGTAGATCGCCTCCGGGATGCCCACGACCATGCCGGAGATCCGATCGAGGATGCCCGCGTGCCGCAGTACCTGCAGATAGCTCCACACGTGCGCTGCCTGGCCGCCGGACTCCTCCCAGAACAGCACCGCGCCGTCGAACCATTCGAGCGGCAGCGCGTAGGGCGTCGCCTGCGCCAGCACGATGCGGTTGATCACCCCTCCGATCAGCCGTCCTTCGGTGCGACCGGCACGCCAGCACTCCCACGACGCAGTGGTCGGCAGCGCACCGATCGGCTCCGTACCGGTCAGCAGCGTCGAGTAGAGCCTTTCGAGTTCCGCCCTGCGTGCTGCGCTCACGCGCTGCCAATGCCCGCCGAGTCCAGGGGTGGCCACGTCAGCATGGAAGCCGACCAGACCCGTGCGCGCGTAGAGCACCAGATGCAGCAGCGAGATGTCGCTGTAGCCGAGGATCGGCTTGGGGTCGGCCACGATCGCCTCGACATCGATCAGGTCGAGGTAACCAAGCACCGTCTGACCGCCGTCATGCGCGATGATCGCGCGCACCTCGGGATCCCGCAGAAGAGCATTGAGTTCCTCGGCGATCTCCGCCGGCCGAGCCGCACTCCACCAACGGTGTCGTCCCGCTCCGAGGAGCGGCGCCCGACGCACACGGAACCCCATCCGCTCCAGTACGACCACCGCCTGCTCAAGACCGGGCTCGTCAACGGCATGGAGCGGCCCGGACAGCGATGCGACAACGACGAGATCTCCGGGCCTCAGCGCACGAGGACGAAGCGGTTCAGGCAGCGCAGTAGCGATCACCGAGGAAGTATCCCGACACCCTCAGCACCACGCGACACATTTACCGGCGTCTGTCCACGAAGCCCCCGGGCCCGGAGCAAGCCGCTTTCCGGCGCCGCTTCGCGACGCCTGATCTTCGCGAATCCTCCCCAAAACGGGGCTCGTTGGAGTCGCCCTGAGCGGAGCCGAATAATGCCGCCCTAGCCACCCCCGTGGGGTCGGCAGCCAACTCCTCTCCAGGAGACGGGCAGCCCAGCCGGCTGGATCAGCGCGGGAGCGGAACCGGTCGGCAGCGATGCGATAGTTCACCTTCCCCCGGGACGGGGCCGGCGATAGTTCGCCTCCCCCCCGGGACGGGGCCGCAGCCGTACTCGCCGACGCGCCAGACCGAAGACTCGGGAACACCGAGGATGCCGCCGAGGCCGAGGAACACGCTCCCCGTCCCCTCGGGGGCGGGGAGCAGGACGGGGTCCGCGTGATGCACGACCTGGACCTGGGGCCACCCGCGCATACGAGCCGCCGGCCAGATCGGCCGGATCGCTCCCGACAGCCAGATCACCGAGTTCCCGCTCCCCGACCGCACCGCACGGCCGCACTCCGTCACCGTCGACGACGACTGCACCGCCTGGTTCACCGAATGGGCAGGCAACCGCATCGGCACCATCACCCTCGCCGGGGAAGGACAAAGTCCATGTCCGGGCGCGGGGACCGCGGTGGGCGGTGCGAAGGGGTCTCGCCCGCCATTGGGATGGACTCGGATCGGTCACGGTGGTCCCGATCAGGGGTTCGGGTAGATCGGTTACGTGGGGTGACCGATCCCCGCAACGGATAAGGAAGGGAACACACCCTTGAAGCGCACAGCACGGGCACTGGCCGTAGCAGCCCTCGCCCTAGTACCAGCCGTGGTGGTGCCGCCTTCGGCCCAGGCCCAGGGACTGGAAGGCGTGGGAATCGTCTCGGCCAGACTCAGCGGCACCCACGCAGTCGTACGTCTGGAGTACGCCTGCCCCTTCAACGGATCCGGGTTCATCGGAGCTGAGGTTCAGCAGAGACACGGAAATGCCCTCACTCTCGGTAGTGGCGGCACGGAAGTGGTGTGCGACGGCACCACGAACACGATCGACATCGACATCGCGCCCGATATTGGTCCTGGCTACACGGCCAACTGGGCGTTTGTGACAGCCTTCCTGAACAGCTGCTTGGGCGAGGAGTGTGACGACTTCAGGGACACCGCCCGGGTTCGGATCGCCCGCTAGCGATGCGTAAAGGGCTTGACCGCACCGCCGGGGGCCGCCTGTCGGCGTCCCCTGTTGAGCAAGGCGCTGTGACCTCACCCGCCGACGGCCGAGGACAGGCCCCCACCCTCCTCAATGGTGGTGCCCCTTGCACAAACCCCCGAACGTAGCCATTCAGGCTTCTGCGGTTCGGGCAGACAGGGCGTAACCCAGCCACCAGCACCTGCTTCAGCTGGATCGGCACCTGAGCGCTTGAGTTGGCAAGGCGCCAACTCAAGCGCTCAGTCACATCCCGGTCGCTCGTGACCCAAGTACCGGGCGAACTGGGCGGGTCGGTGCTCCAAGGTCTCCCCATCGGCGGCTGTCCCGCCCTCCCTCGACCGCTGCAGGGCGGAGCCGCCCCCGCCCCATAGGTCAAGTCCATGTCCGGGCGAGGGGACCGCGGCGGGCGGTGCGAAGCGGTCCCGCCCGCCATTGGGATGGACTCGGATCGGTCACGGTGGTCCCGATCAGGGGTTCGGGTAGATCGGTTACGTGGGGTGACCGATCCCCGCAACGGATAAGGAAGGGAACACACCCTTGAAGCGCACAGCACGGGCACTGGCCGTAGCAGCCCTCGCTCTGGTACCAGCCGTGGTGGGGCCGACTTCGGCCCAGGCCCAGGGACTGGAAGGCGTGGGAATCGTCTCGGCCAGACTCAGCGGCACCCACGCAGTCGTACGTCTGGAGTACGCCTGCCCCTTCAACGGAGCCGGATTCCTCGCGGTTGAGGTTCAGCAGAGACACGGAAATGTCTTCACTCTCGGTAGTCACAACTCGGACGTGGTGTGCGACGGCACCACGAAGACGATCGACTTCGACGTCGAGCCCGAAACGGGTCCAGGCTTCACGGCCAACTGGGCGTTTGTGTCCGCCTCCCTGGACAGCTGCTTGGGCGAGGAGTGTGACATCTTCACGGACAATGCCCGGATTCGGATCGCCCGCTAGCGATGCGCAAGGGCCTGGCCCCACCGCCGGGGCCGGCTGTCGGCATCCCCTGTTGAGCAAGGCGCTGTGACCCCACCCGCCCACGGCCGAGGACAGGCCCCCACCCTCCTCGATGGTGGTGCCTCTTGCGCAAGGCCTTCTGCGGTTCGGCCAGTCAGGGCGTAACTCAGCCGCCAGTGCCTGCGTCTGCTGGACCCGGCACCTGGGCGCTTGAGTTGGCGAGAAGTGGCAACTCAAGCGCCCAGTCATACCGGCATGGCGGGGGGGGGAGGGAGTCATTGTCAATATCTGTGGATCGGGTCTGAAATCAGTGCTCTGTAGCGGCTTGCTCCAGCTGGGCGGTGATTCCCTGCCGGTCGATCTGGATCCAGTACTCGACGATCAGGCCGTCCTCAACGCGATAGACCGCACTGGTCGTCGCTGTGAGCTGCGCGCCGGTCGGCTGGTAGTGGTCGACCGATCCGACATGTCGGCCGATTTGGGTCCAGCGGGCATAGACGCGATTGCCTTCGGCGATGAGCTCGTCCACGGTCAGCGTGAAGGCTCCGTATGCGTCGAGCATCTCCTGGACGTGCTCGGTGTACTGCTGCGGTGTTCGCTCCACGACCACCGGCGCCTCCGAGACGACCTGGTGGGCTTGGACCCGGCCGGCCATGAAGCGACTGGCTCGGTCAGGGTGCAGCCCTGACCGCACCTGCAGAAGAAACTCGCGGACTGTGTCCTTGGCGTTGGTCATCAGCAAAGTCTGGCATTCCACTCACGCCGCGTGAGCCTCGGGGCGTTCGGCGAGGTGGCCGCGTTCGAAGCGGGCTCCGGCGCGGACCAGGGCGACGAGGTGGGGTGCGTTCACGGCGCGCCACCGCTGCTGGTTGGACTCGACGAGTTTGAAGACCATAGCCAGGGCGGCGGTGCGGGAGCCGGCGCCTCGGGCGACCCTGGTCCGCAGCCGGACGCCGGACGGTGGAGAAGGCCGACTCGATGAGATTAGTGGTCCGCAGGTGGATCCAGTGCTCGGCGGGGAAGTCGTAGAGCCCCGGCATCTGATCCTGGTCGTCGGTGATCTTCTTGACGGCCTTGGGGAACTTCGCGCCGTAGAGCGGGGCGAACCATTGCAGATGTCCTGGATCGCCTTCTTCGCGCCGGGCTGCGCGGACTTCGGCATGGAGTCGAGCACAGTTGCGTTTTTGTGAAGCCGGCACCGTTGCTCGCGGGTTTCGCGAAGCACCTCTGCCAGGGCCTTCCAGAAGCCCAAGGCGCCGTCACCGACCGCCAGACCCGGGGCGCGCATGCCCCAGCGGGCGCAGTCGCGCAGCAGGTCGGCCAAGAACTCGCCGGACTCGCGGTAGCCGTCCTTGAGCTCCACCAGTTCCTTGCAGCCGTCCGTACGCACGCCGCCAAGCACGAGCACGCAGGCCTTGGCCTCTTCCAGGTGGACATTGAGGTGGATGCCGTCGGCCCACACGTACACGTAGTCGGCCTCTGACAGGTCGCGGTTCATGAAGGCGGCGTTGTCGGCCTGCCACTGCTGGGTCAGGCGCGTGACCGTGGCCTGTGAGAGACCGGCCGCCGAGCCGAGAACCTGCTCCAGTGCGGGCACGAGGTCGCCGGAGGGCAGGCCGTGCAGGTGCGGCAGCGGCAGCACCTCGCGGATCTTCGGGGACTTGCGGCATCACGTCGGCAGGATCGCCAAGGAGAACCGGCTGCGCTCGCCGGTCTCGGCGTCGACGGGCTTGTCGTTCACCCGCAGCGTCATCACCTCGACAGCGCCGGCCGCGGTGGTGACTTTCCTGGGCTGGTGGTAGCCGTTGCGGACCACCCGCCGCCGTCCGTTCTCGCCTCGCCGATCAGCCAACTCGGCTATATGGGCGTTTACTTCGGCCTCAAGCGCGGCGGCTGGCATCCGCCTCGCGCCCTCCCGTGCGATCTCGTCGATCAAGGGCGAGCCGTTGGCGGCGCTGCCGTCGTCGTTCACCACGCTCAGTACAGGCGTGCCTTCCCGATCCGCGCGGCAACGCCGGCCTACTCGATACCAGTCGATCGATCACTCGGGAAGGTACGCCTCCCCCAGCCGATCCACAGGATCTGAGCATTGCTCCAGCGGGTGGACACGCACGTACTGGTCCTCGCCGGCGCCGAGCATGAGGGGCAGGGCGACGCGATCGGGCGAGAAGGCTTCGCCGGGGGGCTCTAGGGCCGGAATCAGAAGGCCGGCGCCCTCAGTACACAGGGAGCGGCCGGGGCTGAGGGGTCCAGGGCCCGTTCGACCAGTCCGATCGCGCGCGGACTGTACGACATGCTCAGATGGGCGGAGAGGTCGACCGGGCAGCCCTCCTGCAAGGTGATGTTCTGCACCGTTGCTCCGGGGCCCGCCGTCATGAACGTGCTCTGCCAGGGAGTGGTGATCTCGTCGTACCTTGTGGCGATCACGGTGTAGTCGACCCCGGGAACGGTATCGCCGTCGGCGTTGAGCTCCTTGATGAAGTCGGACTTCTCGTACTGCTGGACGCCCGCCTTCCCCACGGACACCTGCCCGGGTTCCAGAATCCGGAACCTGTCGGCGAGAGTCGAGATGCCACTCATGGTGGTGCCGTGGTTGGTCGCACCGAGCTGGATGACCTTCTTGACCTTGTTCTTCGAGGGGTCGGCCGGGTTCGCGCCGCCGTCGGCCTTGAGGTACCAGCGGGCCAGGGTCCCGCCCTGGGAATGGCCGACCAGGTCGACCTGTCCGGAGCCGCTGGCAGCGATCACCGTGCCCACGAAGGCGGCCAGCTCCTTGGAGGACTCCTTGATGTCTCCGTACCCCTTGACGGTGGGAGCGAGAGCCACCGCGGCGTCGTCGGTGTCGCCGTAGTCGAGGGCGTAGACACAGTAGCCCTGAGCCTTCAACTCGGCGGACATCCGGGCCCAGTTGTTGTAGCGGTTCTCGTAGGTGCCGTGGACCAGGACGACCGGACGCGGGTGGGCGGCGCTGGGACGGCAGTTCCAATCATTGGCACCCGGCGGATCGATGTCGAGGCGGAGGATGGAATGGACCATCGCGGGAAGGAAATTGTCCTGCTCGGGGCCGGTCTCCGCTGCCGCAGACGTTGAGGTGGCCAAGACCGCCCCCGCGGCGACCGCACAGACGGCGCTGGCGAATCTGGACATGTGCAAGACCGCTCGCCCCACGAGTCCCCCCTCAGAGAAGCATCTCCATCGATTGGATAGTGGCAGTATCCAATACGGGTGATCGGTACAACACAGGTACGAGCGAGTTGGCCGAATCGAACCCGTCCCACGACACCCCGACACGTCCTGTCCGAGGCCCGCATCGCCACGCCCCCCGCGAACCACGACACCTGCGACCCCCGGCACCCAGCAATGCGTGGAACTCACCTCGAGAGCACGGGCGACACAGAGCAGCCGTCACAGGCACCCTCACCGGGGCGAGTGTCCGGTCTCGACACCGAAGGCTGGGTGACCCGGCAGACCGAGCCCCAAGAGCCGGCACCGACCCCAGCAACTGCCCCCGACAAGCGGCAGCCGGCTCAAGACCCAGGCCCACTCAATGAGCACGACAGCAGGTTAGGAAACGCCACCCCTCCTGAAACAGGAATCACTGGCCACAACGCGAGACAACCCGAGAACTTACTGGTCAGCACGATGCTGAATGCCATCGACCGCGAGGCCCTACACGCTTCCGGCCCGAATTGCGGATCCAGGGGCCAACCCGGCGGGCGCGGGGAGCAGACTGCGTGACCTGCCGTTCTATCCCACGAACAACACCAGCTGAACCACTTGCACCGGACCGGCGAACCAGACACCCCTCCTCCGCACCGAGGCGGTCCCACCGGCGCAACGGACGCTGTGGAGGGCGTAAGCGCCCTGCTGGGACCATCCCCCGCGCAGGTGGGAAACAGGTTCCGTACCGTGTGACGGGACGCGATCGGAAGAGGACCATCCCCCCGGGGTAGGGAGCAATGTTCGCCCGTGATCAAAACTCACGGGGCGTCAGCGCACAGCGTCAAATGACGCAGCGTCGTGTATGCGAGGTATCCGTGCCATGTATCCACCGTCGGAACGTGGTGGGCGAACTGCACGTAGGAAGTGTTCCCGTCCAGCACTCCCGTCAGCACTTCGCCATCCTCGCCTCCGGCTCGCTGCGCGGCGCGGGCGCAGGCCATCAGGGCGGCGCCGACCGCCGCCTGGGATGGGCCGTGGGAGTCGGCAGGCCAATCGATGGGCCGTACCACCTCCGGTCCCAGCCAAGTGGCCAGGACGTCCGCCACAGTGCTCCACAGCTTGAACGGGCGCAGTAGGTGCGGGGGCTGGGCTATTCCATCCGGTCTGCCACCGTGTAGTCCCAGGAGTTCAATGAGAGGGCGGTCGAAGAGGGCCCGGGCGTCCCGGTCGAGATTATCGGTGCTGGTGATTGCGTGAACCAGGTTGAAGACGGGGTTCAGGGCCCCGAAATCGCCGCGCAGAGTGGCCGGTCGGGCCCGGTGGGGAAGAGCATCCCCTGTCAAGCGGCCCGCGAGCTCGGCTGCAGCAGACCTATCGTCCGGGACCGGCTGCCCTCCCGCTCCAAGAGCAAGGTGCCACGCAGACGAGCCGTACTACTCGCAGAAACACAAGAAGCACGGCATGAACGTGCAGGTCATCGCCCGTCCCGATGGCACACCGCTGTGGTTCTCCCGCGCGACACCCGGTCGCACCCACGACCTGACCGCGGCCCGCGCCCATGGCATCGTCCAGGCCTGCCTCACCCGGCAGATTCTCGTCCTCGCGGACCGCGCCTACCAAGGTGCTGGCGCCACCTTCCGCACCCCGTACTACCGCCACCGAGAACAGCCCCAGCATTACCAGCAGTTCAACCACGACCACGCCCGGCTGAGAGCCCCCGGCGAACGCGCCTTCGCCCAGTTGAAAGCCTGGCGGCTGCTCCGGCGAGCCAGATGCTCCACCCGCCGCATATTGATCAGAAACGGTTCGGGTTCCGGGTCGCTGTAGGGGTGTGAGCGATCTGGTGGGGGATGCGCGGCGTCTGTCGCCGTCGGCGCAGGAGGCCCTGCGGCTGCGGGCGGTGGCCGCGTTGGTGGCGGGACGGGGCCGTGAGGATGTGGCGGCCTTGTTCGGGGTGTCGTTGAAGGCGGTCGACATCTGGTGGGCGAAGTGGCAGGTCGGCGGGCGGGAGGCGCTGGCCATGCAGCCGCGGGGCAAGCCGGTCGGGGTGCATCAGGTGCTCGGGGAGGCTGAGCAGGCCGCGGTGCGGCAGGCTGTCCTCGACTACCGGCCTTGCGACGTGGGCTTGAATGGGCAGTTGTGGACGCGGCGGCTGATCGGCGAGCTGATCACGAAACTGTACCGGGTACGGCTGACCGAACCGGGGGTGGGCAAGTACCTCAGGCGTTGGGGGCTGTCCTTCCAGCGCCCGGACAAACGGGCCGTCGAGCAGGACCCCGAGGCCGTGGCGCGCTGGCATCAGGAGACCTGGCCGAAGGTCCGAGCGAAGGCGAAGGCCGACGGCGGTGAGATCCTCTTTGCCGACCAGGTCGGCATCCGGTCCGACCAGGTCACCGGCCGCACCTGGGGCGAGAAGGGGAAGACGCCCGTGGTGCGGCGGAGCGGGAACCGGTTCTCGGTGAACGCGATGTCGGCGATCAGTGCCAAGGGCCGGATGCACTTCATGGTCTTCGCCGAGTCCTTCACCGCCGAGGTGATGTGCCGCTTCCTGGACCGGCTCGCCGGCCACTTCGACCACAAGGTCCACCTCGTGGTCGACGGACACTCCGCCCACCGCTCGAAGAAGGTCCACGACTGGCTCGCCGCCCACCCCGACGACGTCGAGCTGCACTTCCTGCCGCCCTACTCACCCGAGCTGAACCCCGACGAGCTGGTCAACGCCGACCTCAAGCACAGCCTGCCCCGGCAGCACCGGGCCCGAGACCAGGCCGAACTCGCCGCCGAAACCCGCCGCTTCTTCCACCGACGGCAGCGCCAGCCGCACCTCGTCCGCGGCTACTTCGGTGGCCCGCACGTCCGTTACGCCTTGGACAAGAACCCCATCAGTTTCTGATCAATAGGCGCGGCCCCGGGCCTTCACCTGGGCCAGGCTCGCCAACGACCTCCCCGGCACCGGACTTCTGGGCGACTTAGCCTCCACTCTGGCCTCGGACCTGTGGAAGGCGACGGTGAGGAGGTGTCCGCCGCCTCGGCCCGTCCGGCATGGGTGAGCGGGGCAGGGTGCCGAGGAGGGCGTGCGAGAAGAGGCGCTTGCGGTGGTAATGCGGCATATGGGATGCCCGGAACCGTCCGCTGGCGAGCTCCTGACGGCCCGGCTGCGGCTACTGTGCGGATCATGGTGTTCAAACGACTGCTCGGCAGTGGAAGCGGCGGCAAGACGGCAGACGGCATACCGCTGGAAGCCGACACACTCCTCCCGGACGAACCGGTGCGCCCCGGGGAGATCCTGCGCGGTGAGGTGGTACTGCGCGCGCTCGACCGGGACGTGCGGATCCGGACGGTCAACGCGCGCCTGGTCGCCAACGCGGCCCCCGCCGCCGTCACCAAGAGCACGACGACGGACGTCAACACGGACACCGGCGTCACCCTCGCCCACTTCCAGGTGACGAGCCTCTTCACCATCCCGAAGGGCGAAGAACGCCGGGTGCCGCTCCGGTACCGGCTGAAGTGGGAGACCCCGGTCTCCGAGGTGCGCGGGTTGCCGCTGGCCGGGATGCGGATCGGTCTGTACACGGAGGTCGATGCCGACGGCATCGCGGACCGCACGGACGTCGACGCGGTCCGCATCGAGACGACGCCCCTGCACGAGACCCTCCTCGACGCCTTCGCCGCCGCCGGATACACCTGCCACAGCGCGTGGGTCGACCCCGAGTACATTCCGCGTACTGAGCGGGAGATCCTCTACAGCCGACAGGGGTTCCATCTCGCCGCGACCGACGCGGACCACCCAAGGAACATGGAACTGTACCTCCACTCCAACGCGGTCGGCGCCGAGATCTACCTCCGAAGGGCCGCCTTGGCGGAGAAGGATTGGTGGGGCAAACCCCCGGCCCTCCGGTACGTCGCCGCCCACCACGAGATCGGCCACGTAGACTTCGAGGCCAAGGCTCGGCAGTGGATCGACAATGTCGCCGCACTGCCCGATACCGCCGTCGATGACCGCGAGCGAGTCGACTACCACCTGGACAGCCCCCGATGGTGGCGCGATACCTGAACAGCACGGATCCTCCCGGCTGCCGGCGCGGACGGCGACCGGGACGACTTCGGCAGGCCCAGCGTCGTATCCGAGACGAAGTTCAGGACGATCTCCCGGCCAACCGGCGCGATCCGCGCCGGTGTCACCAGCCGCAGGACCTCCTGCACCGACGGCGAGAGATGCCGTGCGTCCCCCACCAGATCGCTCACACCCCACCAACGACCCGGAACCCGAACCGTTTCTTATCAATATG
>NZ_JBSHDU010000081.1:0-28869 GCF_053616475.1 Streptomyces sp. NPDC055815
CCCGTGCCCGGCTCCGGCTCCGGGCCGGGGGTCGGCGGGAGGGCGGGGGCCCGGCGGCGGCCGCGGGGCGCGCCGAGCGGGCGGGCGGGGGTGGCGGAGGTCTGGCCGGCGGCGGTCGATGGTGCGGGCACGGGCGGGCTCCCTGCGACGGTGGGCTGGACCTGTGGCAACGAGGAGCGGAACGTTCCGGTCACTCTCGGCGACGTCCGTTTGGCCCCCGTACGGACGCCTGTAGGGCACATCCGGCATTGCCAGATCCCGAGCCCCTCGTGCATGCTCCCTGGAACGCCGCGCGCGAGCGGCGGGCACGCCGGGTGTGGCACGGCGGGCTCTGGGCAGGAGAGGAGTGTCGCCGTACCCTTGGGGGTATGGGCTTGGGAAGATGATTCCCGGACACAGCTCCGCCGCCACCCGTCGTTCGTCCCCTCCTTTCCCCGTCCCTTCCCACGAGGACCTTCTTCGCCGAGACACCGATGGCCGGTCACGAATTCCCCGAACCCGCGGACCGCAAGCGCGTCGCCGATTCCACGGTCGACCCCCTCGCGGTAGAACAGCCACGTCATGCCTGCGACCCGGCCTTCCGGCACGGGGTCGTCGTCGGCTTCGACGGCTCGACGTCCAGTGAGCGCGCCCTCGCGTACGCCATCGGCATGGCCCGCCGATCCGGATCGGGCCTGATCATCGTGCACGTGGCCAACCGGCTGCCCACCACGGTGTGGGCCGGCTGCGAGCCGCCCGTCTTCGTCGACGTCCCGGACCACCGCACCGAGGTCCTCGGCCTTGAGCTGGCCTGCGCCGACCACCTCTCCGAGGTGCCGTGGATCCTGGTCGAGCGCGGCGGGGACATCTGCCACGAGCTGGAGGAGGTCGGCCGGGAGTACTCGGCCGACGCGATCGTGGTCGGCTCCACGCACGGGATCGTCGGCCGGATCTTCGGCTCGGTCGCCGGCCGTCTCGCGCGCCGCGCGCAGCGGCCCGTCATCGTCATCCCGTAGCCGCAGACGCCCCGTACGCCCCGACGGCCCGTCAGTCCGCTCCCTCAACTGCCGTCATCCGGCCATAAATTCGGCCTTCCTCAGGTGAATTGAGTGCTTGTGAAGGGTACATAAAGGTCACGGAACGCAGCAGCTCACGCAGGACAACTGCACACCTGAAGGGAGCCCGCCGTGAACAACGAAGTCGCCGCGGGAAACACCACCTCCACGCTCGGCCACCTGGCACTCGGACTGACCCTGCTGGCCTTCGGCCTGGGCGGAACCGGTGTCATCGACAACGTCGCGGCAGCGGATGCCGCGGGTCTCGCCACCTGGGTCGGCGGCGTGACGCTCTTCCTCGTCGGACTGCTCGCCCTGCGCGCGGGCGACAAGGGCGAAGGCACGGCGTACGCGGCGCTCGGCGCCTTCTGGTTCACCTGGGGCAGCGGAGCCGGCGGGCACGCCTCGGCCGACGCCATGGGGCTCTTCCTGCTCCTGTGGGCGCTCCTCGCGCTCACGCTGACCATGGCCGCCGCGGGCAGCGGACTGTTCGGACAGGGCGTGTACGGGCTGCTGTTCGTCGCGCTGCTGCTGCTCGGCATCGGCGCCCTCGCCGACAACGGCGGGCTCGGGAAGGCGGGCGGCTGGGTGGCCGCAGTCGCGGGTCTGGTCGCCTGGTACGGCGCCACGGCCGCGGTCGCCGGCTGGCCGACGGCCCTGCGTCGCGCGGCGGGCGGTGCCCCGGCCGCGGGCTGAGGTCCACCCGCTGCCCCGGCCGCGGGCTGAGGTCCACCCGTACGACAGGAAACACAGCGGTCCCCGTGCACGGGAGGTGTGTGCACGGGGACCGCTGCCGTGTCCGGCCGAGGCTCCGGGGGACAGGCCCGGAGGGGCGGGGCGCCGGGGGACAGGCCCGGCGGCCCCGCCTCGGCCGCGACGGCTGAGGGGGCCGGGTGGGCCTACTCGACGGTGACGGACTTCGCCAGGTTGCGCGGCTTGTCGATGTCACGGCCCATGGCGAGCGCCGTGTGGTAGGCGAGGAGCTGGAGCGGGATGCCCATGAGGATCGGGTCCAGCTCGTCCTCGTTCTTCGGGACGACGATGGTGTGGTCGGCCTTGGCCTGCGGCTGGTGCGCGACCGCGAGGATGCGGCCGCTGCGGGCCTTGATCTCCTCCAGGGCGGCGCGGTTCTTCTCCAGCAGGTCGTCGTCGGGGACGATCGCGACGGTCGGCAGGGCCGGCTCGATGAGGGCGAGCGGGCCGTGCTTCAGCTCGGAGGCCGGGTACGCCTCGGCGTGGATGTAGGAGATCTCCTTCAGCTTGAGGGAGGCCTCCAGGGCGACGGGGTAGCCGCGCACACGGCCGATGAACATCATCGACTGGGCGCCGGCGTACTCCGCGGCGATCTCCTTGATCTGCTCCTCGGTCTTGAGGATCTCCTCGATCTGCGAGGGCAGCTTGCGCAGGCCCTCGATGATCCGCTTGCCGTCGGTGACGGACAGGTCGCGGATGCGGCCCAGGTGCAGGGCGAGCAGCGCGAAGGCGGTGACCGTGTTGGTGAAGCACTTGGTGGAGACGACGCAGACCTCGGGGCCGGCGTGCACGTACACGCCGCCGTCGGCCTCGCGGGCGATGGCGGAGCCGACGACGTTGACGACGCCGAGGACGCGGGCGCCCTTCCGCTTGAGCTCCTGGACGGCGGCGAGCACGTCGTAGGTCTCACCGGACTGGGAGACGGCGATGTAGAGGGTGTCGGGGTCCACGACCGGGTTGCGGTAGCGGAACTCCGAGGCCGGCTCGGCGTCGGCGGGGATGCGGGCCATGGACTCGATGAGCCCGGCGCCGATGAGGCCGGCGTGGTACGAGGTGCCGCAGCCGAGGATCTTGATGCGGCGGATGGTGCGGGCCTCGCGCGGGTCCAGGTTCAGGCCGCCCAGGTGCACGGTGGAGAAGCGGTCGTCGATCCGGCCGCGCAGCACGCGGTCGACCGCGTCGGGCTGCTCGGAGATCTCCTTGTGCATGAAGGTGTCGTGGCCGCCCATGTCGTAGGAGGCGGCCTCCCACTCGACGGTCTCGGGGGTGGCCGTGGTGGAGGCGCCCGAGGTCGTGTAGGTGCGGAAGTCGTCGGCCTTGAGGGTGGCCATCTCGCCGTCGTCGAGGGTGACGACCTGGCGGGTGTGGGCGATCAGGGCGGCGACGTCGGAGGCGACGAGCATCTCCTTCTCGCCGATGCCGAGGATGACCGGGGAGCCGTTGCGGGCGACCACGATGCGGTCGTTGAAGTCGGCGTGCATCACGGCGATGCCGTAGGTGCCCTCGATGACCTTGAGCGCCTCGCGGACCTTCTCCTCGAGGGTCTCGGCCTGGGAGCGGGCGATGAGGTGGGTGATGACCTCGGTGTCCGTCTCGGAGGCGAAGACGACGCCGTCGGCCTCCAGCTTGGCGCGGAGCTCCTGGGCGTTGTCCACGATGCCGTTGTGGACGACCGCGACCTTGTTCTCCGGGTCGAGGTGCGGGTGCGAGTTGATGTCGCTCGGGGCGCCGTGGGTGGCCCAGCGGGTGTGCGCGATGCCGGTGGTGCCGGTGAAGCGCTTGGGGACCTTGGCCTCCAGGTCACGGACACGGCCCTTGGCCTTCACCATCTTCAGGCCGGAGGCCTTCGGGCTGGTGACGACCATGCCGGCCGAGTCGTAACCCCGGTACTCGAGGCGCGCGAGGCCTTCGAGCAGCAGCGGGGCGACGTCGCGCTTACCGATGTAACCGACAATTCCGCACATAAAGGTGAAACCCCTCCAGGTAAGTGACAGGTGCTGCTCAGCCGTAGACGATCCGGCGCAGCTGCCGGAGCGAGAGCTCCGGTGGCGCCACCGCCCGGTGCGGCAGCTCCGCCGCGATCCGTTCGAAGATCTCGGCGTTCACGGCGCCGCCGGACTGCAGTTCGCGGTGACGGCGGCGGACGAACTCCTCGGTCGTCTCGTCGAAGTACGCCAGCACGTCGAGCACCACCCGGGCGGCCTCACCGCGCTGGAGCGCGGTGCTGCGGACCAGGTGGTCGATGAGGTCGTCGTGCGACGGGCGGCGTTCGAGCACCCGTGAATACTGAGGGGTCACCCCTGCCTTCCGCAAGAATCCTGCCCGAATTCGGGCAAGCGTGCCCTGGTCCGCGCGGAGAACCGGCCCCTTGGTCCAGACCTTGACCCGGAGTGGGCGTCGCGGTACGCATGGTGGCCAGCGGGATATAGAGAACGACGGACGTGTAGATCTCACCCGAAGGGGAGCCCGCCTGTGAGACAGCGCCTGACGATTCCGCGCCTGATCGGATCCCTGCTCCTGTTCGCCACCGCCGGCGTCGGCTGCGGCGAGGCCGCCGCCGACAGCGAGAGCGCCGACGGCAAGGCCCCCGGCAGCGCCGCCACCGAGCCCGAGGTGCGCCCGCTCGGCCGGATCGTGCCCGTACCAGCCTCCGTCACCCCCGAGGGCGAGCCCTACACCCTCACCACCACCACCCGCATCGGCATCGACAAGACCTCCGGCGACTCCCAGGCCATCGGCCGCTACCTCGCCGGACTCCTCCGCCCCGCCACCGGCTTCCCCCTGCCCGTCGTCGACGACCGCGCCGCGGGCCGCGGCATCCGGCTCCGCCTCGACCCCGACGAGACCGCCCTCGGCGACGAGGGCTACCGGCTGCGCTCCGCACCCGAGGGCCTCACCCTCACCGCCCGCGAACCCGCGGGCCTCTTCCGCGGCGTCCAGACCCTCCGCCAGCAGCTGCCCTCCGCCGTCGAACGCAAGAGCGTCCAGCCCGGCCCCTGGAAGATCGCCGGCGGCACCGTCACCGACACCCCGCGCTACGCCTACCGGGGCGCCATGCTCGACGTCGCCCGCCACTTCTTCACCGTCGACGAGGTCAAGCGGTACATCGACCAGCTCGCCCTCTACAAGGTGAACACCCTCCACCTGCACCTCACCGACGACCAGGGCTGGCGCATCGCCGTCGACTCCCGGCCCCTGCTCACCACCCACGGCGGCTCCACCGAGGTCGGCGGCGGCCCCGGCGGCTTCTACACCAAGGCCCAGTACCGCGAGATCGTCGAGTACGCCGCCTCCCGCTACCAGGAGGTCGTCCCCGAGATCGACATGCCGGGCCACACGAACGCCGCGCTCGCCTCGTACGCCGACCTGACCTGCGACGGCGTGGCCCCTCCCCTCTACACGGGCACCAAGGTCGGCTTCAGCTCGCTCTGCGTGCCCAAGCCCGTCACGTACGACTTCGTGGACGACGTGATCCGCGAGATCGCCGCCCTCACCCCCGGCCGCTACCTCCACATTGGCGGCGACGAGGCCCACTCGACCAGCCACGAGGACTACGTGGCCTTCATGGACAAGGTCCAGCCGATCGTCGCCAAGTACGGCAAGACCGTCGTCGGCTGGCACCAGCTGACCGGCGCGACCCCGGCGAAGGGAGCCCTCGTCCAGTACTGGGGCCTGGACCGCACCCCCGAGGCGGAGAAGGAGCGGGTGGCCGCCGCCGCCAGGAACGGCACGGGCCTGATCCTCTCGCCCGCCGACCGCACGTACCTGGACATGAAGTACACCAAGGACACCCCCCTCGGCCTGGCCTGGGCGGGCTACGTGGAGGTCCGCCGCTCCTACGACTGGAACCCGGCGACCTACCTGGCGGGCGCCCCGGAAACCGCGATCCGCGGCGTCGAGGCCCCCCTGTGGACGGAAACCCTCACCTCCACCGGAGACCTCGACGTCATGGCCTTCCCCCGCCTCCCGGGCGTCGCGGAACTGGGCTGGTCCCCGGCCTCCACCCACGACTGGGAGTCGTACAGGACGAGGCTCGCGGAACAGGCCCCCCGCTTCGACGCCCTCGGCATCCCGTACTACCGCTCCCCGCAGGTGCCGTGGCCGGGGGAATAGCCGGTACGTAGTCGCAGAACGCCCGGCCGGGGAGACCTGGCCGGGCGTTTCGCGTGAGTGCGGCCGGTCAGACGGTGCCGTCCTTGACGCCGGCCACGAAGGCGACGAACGCGGCGGTGGGGACAGTGAGAACAGGGCCGTCGGGACGCTTGGAGTCGCGGACGGGGACGGTGTCGTGGGAGGTGACGAGGTTGGTGGCGACCTCGACGCACTGGCCGCCATTGTCGCTGTAGGAGGACGTGAACCAGTGGGGGGATTCGGTCGTCACGAGATGCCCTTTCGTACCTGGTTGATCATGGCCACGGATTCCCTCTGGGACGGGGCTTCGGCCTGCAGCTGATGGTAGGCCGTCAGCATGGGCAACACCGAGGTGGTTTCCCGTTCGAGATGCCCCCGCTGGGCGGACTCGGCGTAGGACATCAGCGAACGATCCGGCAGCGTCAGCACGGTTATGGGCAGGTTGAACGGCCTCCGTGCTCCCATCGTGAAGGGGGCGACCTGGAGCACGGTGTTCGGCAGCTCGGCGAACTCGATCAGTCGCGCCAACTGGGCGTCCATGACATCGGGTTCCCCGATGGGGCGACGGACGCAGCTCTCGTCGAGCACGACGAAGACCTGCGGTGGGGGAGTGCGGGCAAGGGCCGCTTGCCGTTCCGAGATGAGGGCGAGGCGCTCGCTCGCCTGGTCCGGCGTGGCCGCCCCTCGTCTGACGGCGTTCTCGGCGAGTACGGACGCGTACTCCGCCGTCTGGAGCAGACCATGGATGATGCCCACCTCGTACAACCGGATCTCCGCCGCGCGACCCTCGTAGCCGACGTACTCAGGGAAGCCCTCCAGCAGGCTGCCGTTTCGGATCTCGCGCCACTGCTTCTCGAAGGTGTCGGTCGTTTCGCCCGTACCGAAGGCGCTGTCCACACTGCGCGCAAAGCGAAGAGTCGGCATCTTGCGGCCAGTTTCCACGGCGGAGACATGGGTGCCGGAATAGCCCATGTGGGCGCCCAGTTCCTCCTGGTTCCATCCCCGGGCTTCCCGTGCCTTGCGTAACCGTGCCCCGAACGCTGCTTGCGGGCTGCTCTCCGGGTTCAGCTCCTTGAGGTTGACCAAGCCGCCACCAACTTTCCGTGCTGTGCTGGCAAGTTGAACGACTCCTGACTGTAGGCCGCTCTGAGGCACCCCGGTAGCGAAACGGCTACGGAGAGGAGTCAAGGTGCCCGCTCAGAGCGTTCCCCCGACCCCCCATCAACCCCCACCCGCCGCCGGCGACTTCGTGGTCGACACCGGCGGTGGCCTGACCCGACTCGGCAGGGTCTCGCGCACCCAGGCCGGGAGCGTCTACCTGCACCCACCGGGCGGCGGGGCCGAGTGGGTCGCGGCGCCCGACAACCTGCGCGCACCGACCGAGGACGAGTGGTCGAGGATCCGTGTCCTCACCACCCCCGTGCCGAAACTCGTCCTCTCCGCCGACCACGAGCTCCGCCCCCGGCCCGAGCCGGTCCCCGGCTGCACGCCGTGTGCGCAGCTGGCGCAGAGGTTCGACCTCTGCATGGGCACGGGCCCGCAGCACGACGAATCCGCCGCCGTGGACTGCGTGGTGGAGATCCGCAACCACCCGCACGACCCGCCGAAGATGCGCACGGTGACGCCCTGACCTGCGAACAACTCCGCACGCCCCCACGCGGGCGATGCCCCACGACTCCGCCCCCTCGTTAACGGGGAGCGGTCATGTCCCGCCCCCGGTGATGTCCGGCAAGACCGTCCGGGGGCGGGACCCAGTCCCTTCGAAGAGAGACAGGAGATCCACAGTAATGAGCGATCTGTACTAGCGGGAGGTGTCCGGCGAGTTCGCCGCGCTCTGCGGGGGCGGAACGGACAACGACGGAAACATGGAGAGCTGCATCAGCCTCGCCGAGCTGCGCGGGGGCGGGTACGCGCTCGGTGACACGAAGCCCGAGGGGGCCGGCCGGGAGCTGCGGATGAGCGCGGAGGAGATCACCGCCTTCGCGCGCGGCTGGATCGCCAAGGTCGACGCGGCCGGCTGACCCGAGACGGGGCCCCGCCACACGCGCGGGGCCCGTTCGCTCTCCTCACCCACCCCGAAGGAGTCAGCATGACGCTGGCCGATCTCGTGGACGATGTCCCGGAGATCCTCAAGAACTGGCCCGACCGGCCGATGCTCTTCCACCGTGATCCCGCCACCCTGGCCCGCCTGTGGTCCCTCGACGAGGTCGAGGAACTGGTGGACGCCGAGTGCCTCCCCGCCCGGAACGTCGTCCTCCTCAAGGACGGGAAGGTCCTGGAGCGGTACACGTGCATCGAAGGCGAGATGCCCCGCCCCGGTGCGATCCGCGCCCACCTCGAAGGCGGGGGCACGGTCTCGGTCCGGCAGCTTCAGACGGTCAAGCCGTCCCTGAGCGTGCTGCGACGCGAGATCCAGGACGAGACGGGCTGCCTGGTGCACGTGAACGCGTACCTGACGCCGCCGGGAGCACAGGGGCTCAAGTACCACGCCCGTACGTGACGCTGATCGTCCAGCTCTCCGGGCGGAAGGCCTGGCCGCTGCAACCGCCCTTCGTCGAGCACCCGATGACGGAACACGGGAACTTCCTGGAACGGGGATTCACCCCGGACGAGCGGCACTACCTCGCCCACACCGCTCCCGCCCGGACGTTCACGCTCGAACCCGGCGACGTCTTCTGGCTGCCGCGCGGCTACGTCCACTCGCCGCACACCGTCGGGGACCAGCCCTCACTGCATCTGACGTTCGCGCTCAAGGAGCGCACCTTCCACTGGCTCGCGTCCGAGATGACGCGCGAGGTCTTGTCCGTCGTATCCGGACTCGGCGATCAGGCGTGGCGAAGTGCCGGCCGACTACCCGCCGATCGAGATCAAGGACTGGCTGCGCCGCCCCGCCGGCCAGGTCGTGGCCACGTACACCGCCGTGGAAGCGGCGGTCTCCTGGATCGAGGGGGAGCTGACACAGAACCCTCCCGTGGACCAGGAGCACTTCCCGGTCTGGGACCGCCTGCAGCGAGTCCGGGAATCGCTGCGGCCGGCGGCAGGGTGCGATGTGGTCCAGGGGTACTACTCCAAGGCCCAGCAGTACGTGTCCCGCGCGCTCATCACGTGTCCGCGTGGGGTGGGGGAGCACTGCCCCTACGGCGTCACGGGACGCGAGCCGACGGCTCGTCAGCAGAGGGCCTAGATGCAGCGCGGGGCCGTGCCGCGTGCCTCCCGGCCAGGCTCGCACCCGGCTGAGCGCGGGCGGATGTGAGCCCCGTCGGAGGACCGTACTCCGGCGGGGCTCACATCGGTTCGGGGAAGGTCAGGCGAAGCGGGCGATCGGGTTTGTCAGGTCGCCGACCAGCTGGAGGGCCGCCGACGGGTCCGCCAGGTCGACCATCTGCTTGTTGTTGCGGAGCTGGAGGCGGTTCAGGGCCGACAGCGCGAAGGTCTCCTCGAACAGGTCGTACTGCGTGAAGCGGTCCGACAGGGCCGGGTTCGCGCGCTGGTAGTCCTTCACGCACGCCGCCACCGTGCGCCAGAAGTCGTCCTCGGCCAGCACGCCCTCCGCCGCCAGGGTCGCCCCCAGGAAGCGGAAGAAGCAGTCGAAGACGTCCGTGAAGACCGAGAGGAGCTTCATGTCCTCCGGGACCTCGGCGCGGATGCGCTCCACCGCCGGCGGGAGGACCGCCGTCGGGTCCATCACGCAGATCTCCTCGGCGATGTCCTTGAAGATCGCCCGGGCCACCGCGCCCCGCTCGTCCAGGACGAGGATCACGTTCTCGCCGTGCGGCATGTAGACCAGGTCGTACGCGTAGAAGCAGTGCAGGATCGGCAGGAGGTAGGCGTCCAGGTACCGGCGGAGCCAGGCCGTCGGCTCCTCGCCCGACTCCTTGATCAGCGCGCCCGCGAACGACGCGCCCGCGCGGTCCACATGGAGGAGGGAGGCCATCGTCGCCAGGCGCTCGCCCTCGGCCAGGGTCGGCACCGGGGACTCGCGCCAGAGCGCCGCCAGCATCTTGCGGTAGGGCGAGTAGCGGTCGGTGGCGGCCTCGTACTCCAGGTGCCGGTAGCCGATCGCCGCCCGCTCGCGGATGATCGAGAACCGGGCCGACCGAAGGACCGGATCCGACGCGATCAGGCCGTGCAGCCAGTCGTTGATCGCCGGGGTCGCCTCCATGTACGCCGCCGAAAGACCGCGCATGAAGCCCATGTTGAGGACCGAGAGGGCCGTCTTCACATAGTGCTTCGTCGGGTCCGAGCTGTTGAAGAACGTACGGATCGACTGCTGCGCCAGGTACGCCTCGTCGCCCTCGCCCAGGTACACCAGGCGCTGCTGCGCGACCTCGGCCGCAAAGGTGACGGACAGCTTGTTCCACCACTGCCAGGGGTGGGCCGGCATCAGGAGGTAGTCGGCGAGGTCGAGGCCCTGGGCGGCCAGGGTCGCCGCGAAGGCGTCCACCGCCGCGTCGCCCAGCTCGGCGCGGATGAAGGTCTCGTACGCGATGTCCGCGCCCGCCGTGAACGTGGTCCGGTCGCGGTGCGCGGCCAGCCAGATCAGGTGGATCTCGCTCGCCGCCTCGGGGGCGTACGCGCGGTACTCGTCGACTCCGAAGCCCAGCCGTCCGTTGTTCGCGACGAAGCAGGGGTGGCCCTCGGTCATCCCCGTCTCGATCGCCTGGAAGTCCGCGCGGGCCAGCTCGGCGGAGGTCACGGCCGGCTTGGTCGCCTTGTACGCCGTACCGGCCAGGGTGGAGGAGATCTCCTCCAGGTACACGGGGAGGATCTCGTCGCTCAGGCCCAGGGAGCCGCGCAGCTCGGTGATGAACTGGAGTGCGTCCAGGGGGAGTTGTTCCTCGCCGCGGTGGCGGCTGATCGAGTCGGGGTAGACCTGCCAGTGGTCGAGCGCGAAGCGGTCGGCGGTGAAGCGGTACTCGGTGCCGCCGTCGTCGCTGAGGACCTGGTAGCGGCTCTCGCCCAGCTCCTTCGGGTTCAGCAGCCGCTCGTGGGCGAACTCGGCGAGTCCCTTGCGGATCAGGGCGCGGTTGGCGTCCGCCCAGCGCTCGGGCGTGAGGTGTGCGACGGGATTCATATGGAGGCTCCGACGGCGGTCTCGAACTGGGCGCGGGTGCAGAAGCTCAGCAGGGCCCTCTTCTCCGGCTTCTGGATCTCCCGCTCGGGCACGAAGCCGACGGCCTCGTTGAGCGCGTGCACCGCCTTGTTGCGGACATCGGGCTCGACGACCACGCGGGCCGTCGCCGGGTCGGCGAACAGCTCCGTCATCACGGCGGTGATCACCCGGCGGGTGAAGCCGTGCACGGGGGTGTCGCTCGGGGCGACCAGGAAGTGCATGCCCACGTCGCCGGGCCGCGGCTCGTACAGGCCGACCAGTTCCAGCTTCGACGGGTCGTACCGCTCCATCAGGAAGGCCGGCTCCCCGTCGACCAGGCCGATGAAGGCGTCGTGGTGCGGGTGGGCGGCGATCGCCATGTACTCGCGCTCGACGTCCTGGAGCTTCGCCTCCTGCATCATCCAGAAGGCGGCCTTCGGGTGCGTGACCCAGGGGTGGATCAGCTCCGCGTCCTCGACGGGGTCGAGGGGGCGGATCTCGACGGTCTGGGTGGTCATACG
This sequence comes from Streptomyces sp. NPDC055815, assembly GCF_053616475.1. NCBI lineage: Bacteria > Bacillati > Actinomycetota > Actinomycetes > Kitasatosporales > Streptomycetaceae > Streptomyces > Streptomyces sp. NPDC055815. The sequence goes on from NZ_JBSHDU010000081.1 coordinate 11,532, forward strand.
GAAAACTCCTGGAACGCGATGGTCTTCTCTACGGGGTAGTACTCGGAACCCAGCATCTCCCCGATGATGTACGCGTTGCGGTACGGGCCCATGCCCAGGTCCGGGGACGTGATCGAGTGCGTGTGCACGCCGGCGTTCTGCAGGAAGATCCCGCGGCCCGTGGTGTCGATCGCGTAGTTGCGGCCCACGTCGAAGCGGCCCTGGCCGTCGAAGCGGAGACGGTCCTCGATCGGCTCGAGGAAGGCCGGGACGGCGTACTTGTAGCCGGTGGCGAGGATCAGGCCCTCGGTCTCGATCTCGAAGTCCTTCTCCTGCTCCTCCTGGCGGAAGCCGAGCGTGTACGTGCCCGTCGTCTCCTCGTACGCGGCCGAGTGCAGGGACGCGTTGGTCAGGAGCCGCGTGGGGACCGGGCCGCCCAGGTTCTTCTGGTAGAGCAGGTCGAAGATGGCGTCGATCAGCCCGCCGTCGATGCCCTTGAACAGGCCCTTCTGCTCGGTCTCCAGGCGGTACCGGGTGCGCTCGGGCAGCGCGTGGAAGTAGTCCACGTACTCCGGGGAGGTCATCTCCAGGGTGAGCTTGGTGTATTCGAGGGGGAAGAAGCGGGGGGAGCGGGTCACCCAGTTCAGCCGGTAGCCGTGGGTGTCGATCTCGCTCAGGAGGTCGTAGTAGATCTCCGCCGCGCTCTGGCCGCTGCCGACCAGGGTGATCGACTTCTTCTTCTGGAGCTCCTCCTTGTTCGGGAGGTAGCGCGAGTTGTGGATCAGGTCGCCGCCGAGGTCCCGGCAGGTCTCGGGGACGTACGGCGGGGTGCCCGTGCCGAGGACGATACGGCGCGAGCGGAACGTTTCACCGCCGGCCGTGGTGATCACGTAGAGCTCTGCGGACTCCTCGTACGCGACCGACGCCACCGTCGTCGAGAAGCGGATCGACGTGAGCTTCCCGGCCGCCCAGCGGCAGTAGTCGTTGTACTCGATCCGCAGCGGGTAGAAGTTCTCCCGGATGTAGAACGAGTAGAGGCGGCCCTTCTCCTTCAGGTAGTTGAGGAAGGAGTACGGCGAGGTCGGGTCCGCGAGGGTGACCAGGTCCGACATGAACGGGGTCTGGAGGTGGGCGCCTTCGAGGAACATCCCCGAGTGCCACTCGAAGTCCGGCTTCGACTCCAGGAAGAGGCCGTTCAGTTCGGCGATCGGCTCGGTCAGGCAGGCGAGGCCCAGGTTGAACGGACCGAGCCCGATGCCGATGAAGTCGTACGTCTCGGTCGTCTCAGGCGTGGACAAGGTTCTCTCCCAGGTACTGCTCGGCGTGGCCGGCTATCAGATCGAGGACGGCGGCGATGTCGGCCGCGGTGGTCTCGGGGTTGAGCAAGGTGAACTTCAGGTACTGGCGGCCGTCGACCTTGGTGCCGGCGACGACGGCCTCGCCGGAGGCGAACAGGGCCTTGCGGGCGTGGAGGTTGGCCCGGTCGACGTCCTCGGGGGACGCGGCGGCCTCGGGGACGTAGCGGTAGACGAGGGTGGAGAGCTGCGGCTCGACCACGACGTCGTAGCGCGGGTCGGCGGCGAGCAGCGCGTGGCCCTCGCGGGCCAGGTCGCAGACCTCGTCGAAGAGCTCGCCGATGCCGTCGGCGCCCATCACGCGCAGGGTCATCCAGAGCTTGAGCGCGTCGAAGCGGCGGGTGGTCTGGAGGGATTTGTCGACCTGGTTGGGGATCTGCTCGGCGAGCGTCCGGAGCGGGTTGAGGTAGTCCGCGTGGTAGGTCGCGTGGCGGAGGGTGGCGCCGTCGCGGACCAGGACGGCGGAGGAGCTCACCGGCTGGAAGAAGGACTTGTGGTAGTCGACGGTGACGGAGTCGGCGTGCTCGATGCCGTCCAGGAGGTGGCGGCGGGTCCGGGAGGCGAGCAGTCCGCAGCCGTAGGCGGCGTCGACGTGCATCCAGGCGCCGTACTCGGCGGCGAGGGCGGCGATCTCGGGCAGCGGGTCGATGGAGCCGAAGTCGGTGGTGCCGGCGGTGGCGACGATCGCCATCGGGATCAGGCCCTCGGCGCGGCAGGCCTCCAGCTCGGCGGCGAGGACGACGGACTGCATCCGCTTGTTCGCGTCGACGGGGACGGCGATGACGGCGTCGCGGCCGAGGCCGAGCAGCTGGGCCGACTTCTGGACGCTGAAGTGGCTGCACTCGGAGGAGAAGATCCGCAGCTTCGACAGGTCGGTGCTGCCGGCCTCCTCGCGGGCGAGGAGCAGCGCCTGGAGGTTGGACTGGGTGCCGCCGCTGGTGAACACGCCGTCGGCGAGCGGGCCGAGGCCGATGCGGCCGGTGGTCCAGTCGATCAGTTTCCGCTCGATGAGGGTGCCGCCGGCGCTCTGGTCCCAGGTGTCGAGGGAGGAGTTGACGGCGGAGAGGACGGCCTCGCCGAGGACGGCGGGGATGACCACGGGGCAGTTGAGGTGCCCGAGGTAGCGGGGGTGGTGGAAGTAGACGGCGTCGCGGAGGTAGACGCTCTCCAGCTCGTCGAGGGCGGCGGAGGCGTCGCCGAGGGGCCGGTCGAGGTCGACGGCGTCGACGACGGGGGAGAGCTCGGCGGGGGTGATGCCGGTGAACGGTCCGCGTGCCGTGGCGAGTTTCCTCGCCACCCGCTCGACTCCTTCGGTGACGGAGCGTCGGTATGACTCCGCCGTCGTGTCGTTGAGCAGGTGGGAGCGCATGTGGGGGCCCTTCCGGGAGCGGACTCGGTCGGTCTTGGTGAGGTTAGCCTAACCTAACTAAGACGCACAACGGCCCCCCAACCCGTCAGGGATGGGGGGCCGTCGGCCCTGTGGGGGGCTTGAGGGGTCCCGTGGGGCGGCGAGCCCGGGGGCGTGGGGCGGCGAGCCCAGGGGGGGCGTGGGGCAAGCCCGGGAAGGTCCCGTGGGGTAGAGCCCAGGGGTCCGGTGGTGCAGAGCCCGGGAAGGTCCCGTGGGGCTTACGCCTCGTCCTGGGCCGTCTCGTCCGGGGTCTCGCGCAGGGCGTCCTCGGACAGGCCCTTGCGCCAGTAGCCGACGAACGTGACCCGCCGCCGGTCGAGGCCCCGCTCCCGTACGAAGTGGCGGCGCAGCGCCTTCACCGAGCCGGACTCGCCCGCGATCCAGACGTACGGGGCCTCGCCGGGCAGCTCGACGCCGGACACCGCGTCCACGGCGGACGGCGCCCCCTCCTCCCGTACGAGCCAGGTGACCGTGGCGTCCGCCTCGGTCGCGAGCTCCGTCCGGTCGCCGGAGAACGGCACCTCCAGGAACACCTGGGCGCGGGTCTCGGCCGGCAGCCACTCCAGGATCGCGGAGGCGGCGGGGAGGGCCGTCTCGTCGGCCCAGATCAGTACGGAGTCGGCGTCCTCGGGCAGTTGGAAGCGGACGCCGGTGTTCTCGGCGACGGCCGGGCCCAGGACGACCACCCGGTCGCCGGGTTCGGCGCGGCTCGCCCAGCGGCAGGCGGGGCCGCCGTCCTCGTGGAGCGCGAAGTCGATGTCGACCTCGTTCGCGGGGGTCGTGCGCTGCTCGCGGACGGTGTACGAGCGCATCACGGCCCGCTCGTCGTCGGGCATCGCACGCCAGGTGCCCAGGATGGCGTACATGTCCGGGTTGTCCAGGGGCGGCAGGACCGGCGCTTTCTGGCCGGGGTGCGGCAGGAAGAGGGAGAGCGACTGGTCGCGGCCCCCGGCGGCGAAGTTCTTCAAGTCGTCCCCGGTGAAGGTGATCCTGACCAGGGACGGGCCGAGCCGCCGTGTCCGGTCGACCTGCAGGGAGAAGAACTGGAAGGGGGCGGTCTCGGCGTTCGTCATGGGAATGTAGGTTAGCCTAACCTCATAATGATCAACAGGGGGGATCTGCTTGCTGGGGTCGGGCTGATTGCGGGAGGGGGGCTCCTCGTTTCGGTGAGCGGCCTGCGTGATCTCCTCCATGTGCGTCAGGTTGACGTCCTTGAAGGTCGTGCGAATGTTCAGATATCTGGTCATAAACCAACTGCAGTACGGTGATCGGTATGCAGTTGAGGTACGGCTTCCGCCTGTACCCGAGTGGTCTCCAGCGCACTGCGCCGGCCCAGGCGTTCGGGTGCGCGCGCGTGGTCTACAACGATGCCCTGCGGGCTCGTGAGACCGCCCGCGCCGCAGGTGAGGCGTTCCCCAGGACCGGGGACCTGTCGAAGCTGCTGATCACCGAGGCCAAGCTCACCGAAGAGCGCGCGTGGCTCGGCGGCGTGTCCGCCGTGGTGCTGCAGCAGTCGTTGCGGGACCTGGACACCGAGTGCCGGAACTTCTTCGACGGCCTCAAGGGCAAGCGCCCGCGTATGGGCGCGCCCCGGTTCAAGTCCCGCAAGGACAACCGGCAGGCCGTACGGTTCACCGCCAACGCGCGCTGGAAGATCACGCCCGGTGGGGACCTGTCCTTGCCGAAGATCGGCGATGTGCGGGTGAAGTGGTCCCGCTCCCTGCCCTCGGTCCCGTCCACGGTGACCGTGATCAAGGACGCCGCCGGCAGGTACTTCGCCTCGTTCGTGGTGGAGACCGAGCCGGATGAGACGCCAACCTCGCCAGGACGCTCAAGATCCGCAAGGCGCTCATCCAGGCCCCCGTCCTGTGGGAGCTGCGCAAGCTGAACCCGGGCGACGCGCTCGCCGACGGGGCCGTGCAGGCCGGCCTGGACGACGACTGCAGCACGGGCTGGGGCCAGATCTTCGCCTGGGTGACCATCCAGGCCCGGAACTACTGCGTCCAGCAGGGCATCCTCAACGCGAGCCCGCTGACCAGCGACGACAAGAAGGCGGTCTGGGACCAGTTCCAGGACCCCGAGTACAACATCCGGTCCGTCGCGTACCTCACGATGTACAACTCCCACCAGCTCGGCATCGCCCGCCCGTCGCTGACCACCAGCCTCGCCGACACGCAGGCGCTGCTCGGCCGGTACAACGGCACCGGGCCCAAGGCGGAGAAGTACGGCCGCGAGCTCGTCGGCCTGTACCAGGTCCTGGAGAACTACAACGCGCTCTGCCGCGTCTAGCGGCCCCCACCGATCGCGAAGAATGTGCACATGAGGAAGCTGCTCGTGCCGGCCGGGGTGAACCTGTTGCTCGGCGTGCCGGGAATCGTTCCGGTCTTCCTGGTCTGGTACGTCCTGGCCAACGGGCCGCTCGCCGCCCTCGGGTGGACGACGCAGGACCCGAACGAGAACGACGGCATGCGGCTGTGGCTGGTCATCGTCGTACCGGTCGTCGGGCTCTACGGCCTCGTCTGGGGCCTGGTGAACGTGCGCCTGAGGCGCCGCACGCCGGTGTCGAGGGCCGTGTTCTGGACGGTGTGCGCGGTGGCTTCCCTGGCGCCTTTCTTCGCGATCGGGCTGTTCTGAGAAGACTTGAGAGGAGAACGAAGCACATGCAGCAGAAGATGACGCGGCGTACGGTCGTCCGGACCGCCGCCGTCGTGGGCGCGGCCGCCGCCCTGAGCCCGGTCCTGTCCGCCACCGCCACCGCCACCGCCACCGCCGCCCCTAGCACGGGGGCCGCCACGGCCGCCGTCGCGGGGACGCGGAAGCCCAAGCGCCCGGCGACCTCCGCGAACGGCTGGACGATCCAGACCAACGTCGACCGCGACTCCCAGGTGTGGACGCGCTCGGTGTCCGGCACCGGCCTCGACGTGCCGGTGTGGATCGGCGACGTCGAGACCGTCCTGCTCCACGTCGTGCGCCGCTTCCACTACGAGGTGGAGGAGCTGCACACCGGCGACCTCGTCGGCTGGCGCCCCGCCAAGGAGGTGCGCCGCCGCCACCCGGATCCGGGAGTGGAACACCACGCCCGGCCGGGGCGCCGGAGCGACGGCCGGCTAGCGGAACGACAAGGGGCGCGCGGCCCGAGCCGCGCGCCCCTTCTCTCTCAGCCGCCCTGTCAGGCGGGCAGGCCGAGCTCGCGGGCGATCAGCATCCGCTGGACCTCGCTGGTGCCCTCGCCGATCTCCAGGATCTTCGAGTCGCGCCACATGCGGGCCACCGGGTACTCGTTCATGAAGCCGTAGCCGCCGTGGATCTGGGTCGCCTCGCGGGCGTTGTCCACGGCCACCGTGGAGGAGTACAGCTTCGCGATCGCCGCCTCCTTCTTGAACGACTCGCCCAGGACCAGACGGGAAGCCGCGTCCCGCCAGCCGATCCGGGCCATGTGCGCCTTCATCTCCATGTCGGCGATCTTGAACTGGACGGCCTGGTACGTGCTGATCGGCGAACCGAAGGCGTGACGTTCCTTCGCGTACTTCACCGACTCGTCCACACAGCCCTGCGCGAGGCCCGTCGCGAGCGCCGCGATCGCGACCCGGCCCTCGTCCAGGATCCGCAGGAACTGCGCGTACCCGCGGCCCTCCTCGCCGAGGAGGTTCTCCACCGGGACGCGGACGTCGTCGAAGGAGAGCTCACGGGTGTCCGAGGCGTTCCAGCCGACCTTGGAGTACGGGGCGGCGACCGTGAAGCCCGGGGTGCCCGACGGCACGATGATCGAGGAGATCAGCGGACGCCCGTCCGGCTTGCGGCCGGTGACCGCGGTGACCGTCACCAGACCCGTGATGTCCGTACCGGAGTTGGTGATGAAGCACTTCGAGCCGTTGATGACCCACTCGTCGCCGTCGCGTACGGCCGTGGTGCGGGTGCCGCCCGCGTCACTGCCCGCGCCGGGCTCGGTCAGACCGAACGCGCCGAGCATCTCGCCGGAGCACAGCTTCGGCAGCCACTCGCGCTTCTGCTCCTCCGTACCGAAGCGGAAGACCGGCATGGCGCCCAGCGAGACGCCCGCCTCCAGGGTGATGGCCACGGAGGAGTCGACCCGGGCCAGCTCCTCCAGGGCGATGCCGAGCGCCAGGTAGTCGCCGCCCATGCCGCCGTACTCCTCGGGGAACGGCAGCCCGAACAGGCCCATGCGGCCCATCTCGCGGACGATCTCGTACGGGAACTCGTGCCGCTCGTAGAAGTCGCCGATCTTCGGCGCCACGACGTCGTGGGCGAACTCCTCGACGGTACGGCGGAGTTCCTCGTGCTCTTCGGAGAGCCGGTGGTCGAGGGACATGTCTTTCGTCACTCCTTGTGGGAGAGGGCGCGGACGGTACGGGAGGGGCTGGGCCGGCCCAGCTGTTCGGCCATCCACACGCTTGTGGCGGTGAGGGCGGCCAGATCGACCCCGGTCTCGATGCCGAGACCGTCGAGCATCCACACGAGGTCCTCGGTGGCGAGATTGCCGGTCGCGCTCTTCGCGTACGGGCAGCCGCCGAGGCCGCCGGCGGAGGCGTCGACCGTGGTCACCCCGTGGCGCAGGGCCGCGAGGGTGTTGGACAGGGCCTGCCCGTACGTGTCGTGGAAGTGCACGGCGATACGGGAGGTGGGGACGCCGCCCTCGTTCAGGGCCGTCAGAAGCGCCTGGACGTGGCCCGGGGTCGCGACCCCGATGGTGTCCCCGAGGCTCAGCTCGTCGCAGCCCATGTCGGCGAGGGCCTTCGTCACCCGGACGACCTGCTCGACGGGGACGGCGCCCTCCCAGGGGTCGCCGAAGCACATCGAGAGATAGCCGCGGACCTTCAGACCGGCCTCTATGGCCCGGGTGACGGTCGGCGCGAACATCGCCAGCGCCTCGTCGACGGTCCGGTTCAGGTTGGCCTTCGCGAAGGACTCGGTCGCCGAGGCGAACACGGCGACCTCACGGGCGCCGAGGGCCAGCGCCCGGTCGAGCCCGCGCTCGTTCGGCACGAGCACCGGGAGCCGTACGGGGAGGTCACGGACCTGCGGGAACAGCTCCTCGGCGTCGGCGAGCTGCGGCACCCACTTCGGGTGCACGAAGCTCGTCGCCTCGATGGTCGTCAGGCCCGCCGCGGCGAGCCGCCGCACGAACTCGGCCTTCACCTCGGTCGGGACGGCCGTCTTCTCGTTCTGCAGCCCGTCCCGGGCACCGACCTCGTGGATCCGGACCCGGGCGGGGAGCGCGGGGTCGGGGACGGTCATGGGCAGTCCGGTGCTCATGCCTCTGCCTCCTCGCGGGGCGTGACCACGGCCAGGATCTGGTCCATGGCGACGGTGGTGCCGGGCGTGACGTCCAGCTCGGTGACGGTGCCGGCGTGCGGGGCGGAGATGACGTGCTCCATCTTCATCGCCTCGACGACGAGCAGACTCTGCCCGGCCTCGACCTCGTCCCCGACGGCCACCTTCACGACGGTGACGGTGCCGGGCATGGGCGCGGCGAGCGTGTCGGCACCCCCGTGCCGGGCCCCGGAGAGCGCGGCCTCGACGGGGTCGTGGTCCAGGACGTGCCAGGAATCACCGTCCCGGCCGAGCCAGGCGCCCGCGCGGCGGAAGGTGTGGGTGATGCCGTCCACAGTGACGGTCACCCCGGTCACCGTGACCCGGGAGCCCGCGGGGGCCTGCGCCGTCTGGGGTTCGAGACCCGGTACGCGGACCGGGAAGCCGAGCGCCTTCGCGGTGCCGCCGAGGCGCCATCCGCTCGGCACGTCGAACGGATCCGTCCAGCCGTCCCGGGGCGCCGGGGCCAGCTCCGCGAGCCGCACGGCCGCCGCCGCCGCGTACACCTCGTCCGGCACGCCCTGGGGGACCAGGCCCTCCGCCTCCCGCTCCACGAGGCCCGTGTCCATGGCCCCGGACGCCACGTCCGGGTGGGCGAGGAGGCGGCGGAGGAAGCCCGCGTTGGTGGGGACGCCCAGGGTGACCAGGTCGGCGAGGGCCGCGCGGAGCTTCCGCAGGGCCGTCGGCCGGTCGGCCGCGTGGACGATGACCTTCGACAGCATCGGGTCGTAGAGGGAGGAGACCTCCGCGCCCTCCGAGAGGCCCGAGTCCGTGCGGACGCCGTTCCCCTGCGGCTCGTTCAGGGCGAGGACCGTGCCGCCCGAGGGCAGGAACCCGCGCGCGGGGTCCTCGGCGCAGATGCGGGCCTCGACCGCCCAGCCGTCGAGGGTGATCTCGGACTGCGCGAAGGGGAGCTTCTCGCCCGCCGCCACCCGCAGCTGCCACTCCACCAGGTCCAGGCCCGTGATGAGCTCCGTCACCGGGTGCTCGACCTGGAGGCGGGTGTTCATCTCCATGAAGTAGTACGCGGACGGGTCACCGCCCGGGACGATGAACTCGACCGTCCCCGCGCCGACATAGCCGCAGGACCGCGCGGCCTCCACGGCCGCCGCGCCCATCGCCGCGCGGGTCGTCTCGTCGAGGAGGACGCTCGGCGCCTCCTCGATGATCTTCTGGTGGCGGCGCTGGAGCGAGCACTCGCGCTCGCCCAGGTGCACCACGTTCCCGTGGGCGTCCGCGAGGACCTGGATCTCGATGTGCCGCGGCCGGTCGATCCACCGCTCCACGAGCAGCGTGTCGTCGCCGAAGGACGCCCGCGCCTCGCGGCGGGCCGCCGCGATCTCCTCGTCCAGGACCGCCAGGTCCCGCACCAGGCGCATGCCCTTGCCGCCGCCGCCCGCGCTGGGCTTCAGCAGGACGGGCGCGCCCAGTTCGCGGGCCGCGGCGGCGATCTCCGGGTCGGCGGCGCCGGGCACGACCGGCACGCCGGCGGCCTTCACGGTCGCCTTCGCCCGGATCTTGTCGCCCATGAGGGCGATCGCCTCGGCGGAGGGACCGATGAAGACGAGGCCCGCGTCCGCGCAGGCCTGCGCGAAGCCGGCGTTCTCCGCGAGGAAGCCGTAGCCGGGGTGGACGGCCTGCGCCCCGGTCCGCCGGGCCGCGTCGAGCAGGGCCGGGACGGACAGATAGGACTCGGCGGCCGGCGGCGGACCGATCCGTACCGCCGTGTCCGCCTCCCGTACGTGCCGGGCGTCGGCGTCCGCGTCGCTGTACACGGCCACGGAGCGGACGCCCAGCTCCCGCAGGGTGCGGATGACGCGGACGGCGATCTCGCCCCGGTTGGCCACGAGGACGGTGTCGAACATGCTCTGCATCTTCTGGGAGCCCTTCACATCCGGAAGACGCCGAACTGGGGGTCACCCAGGGGCGCGTTGGCACAGGCGGTCAGGGCGAGGCCGAGGACCTGCCGGGTCTCCAGCGGGTCGATGACCCCGTCGTCCCACAGCCGGGCGGTCGCGTAGTAGGCGTTGCCCTGGCTCTCGTACTGCTCGCGGATCGGGGCCTTGAAGGCCTCCTCGTCCTCCGCGCTCCACTCGTCGCCGAGCTGGTCGCGCTTGACCGTCGCGAGGACGGACGCGGCCTGCTCGCCGCCCATGACGGAGATCTTGGCGTTGGGCCACATCCACAGGAAGCGGGGGGAGTAGGCCCGGCCGCACATCGAGTAGTTGCCCGCGCCGTACGAACCGCCGACGACGACGGTCAGCTTCGGGACCCGGGTGGTCGCCACGGCCGTGACCATCTTGGCGCCGTGCTTGGCGATGCCGCCGTGCTCGTACGCCTTGCCGACCATGAAGCCGGTGATGTTCTGCAGGAACACCAGCGGGATCCCGCGCTGGTCGCACAGCTCGATGAAGTGCGCGCCCTTCTGGGCGGACTCGGCGAACAGGATGCCGTTGTTGGCGACGATGCCGACCGGGTGGCCGTGGATCCGGGCGAAGCCGGTGACGAGCGTCTGCCCGTACTCGGACTTGAACTCCTGGAAGCGGGAGCCGTCCACGACCCGGGCGATGACCTCGCGCACGTCGTAGGGGGTGCGGGAGTCGACGGGCACGGCCCCGTACAGCCCGTACGGGTCGACCTTCGGCTCCTCGGCCGGCTCGACCTTCCAGGGCAGCGGGCCGCGCTCGGGGAGCGTGGCCACGATGTTCCGGACGATGCGGAGCGCGTGGGCGTCGTCCTCGGCGAGGTGGTCGGTGACGCCGGAGATCCGCGAGTGGACCTCGCCGCCGCCGAGCTCCTCGGCCGTGACGACCTCGCCGGTCGCCGCCTTCACAAGGGGAGGACCGCCCAGGAAGATCGTGCCCTGGTTCCGTACGATCACGGCCTCGTCGCTCATCGCCGGGACGTACGCGCCGCCGGCCGTGCAGGAGCCCATGACCGCGGCGATCTGCGGGATCCCGGCACCGGACATCCGGGCCTGGTTGTAGAAGATCCGGCCGAAGTGCTCCCGGTCCGGGAAGACCTCGTCCTGCATCGGCAGGAACGCGCCGCCCGAGTCGACCAGGTAGAGGCAGGGGAGACGGTTCTCCAGCGCCACCTCCTGGGCCCTGAGGTGCTTCTTCACCGTCATCGGGTAGTACGTGCCGCCCTTGACGGTCGCGTCATTGGCGACGATCACGCACTCGCGGCCCGAGACCCGGCCGATGCCGGCGATGACGCCGGCCGCCGGGGCCTGCTCGCCGTACATGCCGTTCGCCGCGAGCGGGGCCAGCTCCAGGAAGGGCGAGCCCGGGTCGAGGAGCGTGTCCACCCGGTCCCGCGGCAGCAGCTTGCCGCGGGCGGTGTGGCGCGCCCTGGACTTCTCACCGCCGCCCAGGGCGGCCGCCGCGAGCTTGGCGCGCAGGGTCGCCGCCAGCTCGTGGTGGGCCGCCTCGTTGGCCTGCCAGGCCGCGGACGCGGGATCCGCCGCGCTCGTCAGCACAGGTGCCTGCTGCATCCCTCGAGCTCCCTTGCTCGGTTAATGAGCGTTAACGTATGTCGCCCAGGTTAACGACCGCTAACCGGGTTGTCTAGAATCGCTTGCATGACCACCAGCCCGACGCGGATCGACGCGCCGACCCGCCGCGAGCAGATCCTCAAGGAGGCCGCCCGCCTCTTCGCCGAGCGTGGGTTCCACGGCGTGGGCGTGGACGAGATAGGAGCCGCGGTCGGCATCAGCGGCCCCGGCCTCTACCGCCACTTCCCCGGGAAGGACGCGATGCTCGCCGAGCTCCTGGTGGGCATCAGCGAGCGGCTCCTGTCCGGCGGACAGCTGCGCGTGGCCGAGGCCGACGGGGACCCGCGCGTCCTCCTCGGCTCCCTCATCGACGGGCACATCGACTTCGCCCTCGACGACCGGCCGCTGATCACCCTCCACGACCGCGAGCTCGACCGGCTCAAGGACGAGGACCGCAAGCGGGTCCGGCAGCTCCAGCGCCAGTACGTCGAACTCTGGGTCGCCGTCGTCCGCGAGCTGTACCCCGACGCGGGGGAGTCCGAGTCCCGCACGGCCGTCCACGCCGTCTTCGGCCTGCTCAACTCGACCCCGCACCTGGCGGCGCTCGGCCGCCGACCCATGGAGGACCTGCTGCGGAAGCTGGCGCACGGGGCGTTCGGGGCGCTGGGCGGGTAGAGACCTCCGGTCCGAGGGCCGAAACGTTTACCGATCGGCAAGGCGGCTCCGACAGAATGAACCCCATGCCGATACTCAGCCGCCCCGCCCTCGTCGAGCACCTCGTCCGCACCCGGATCGCGGGAGACGTCGCCACCCCGCGCGACAACAACCTCTCCCACTACCGCAAGCTCGCCAACGGCGACCGGCACTACTGGCTCGGCCTCGAACTCGGCGACCGCTGGACCGACGAGCAGGACGTGCTCGCCGTCATGGCCGAGCGGTGCGGCGTCGTCGACGACCCCGCCCACCGGGCCGGCCAGGACACCATCGACCCCGAACTCACCGTCGACGGCCTCGACCGGATGGCCGCCCGCCTCCGCAAGGCCGCCGCGGGCCGCGAGCGGGTCCTCTTCGCGACCGGGCACCCCGGCGCGCTCATCGACGTGCACAGCCGGGTCGCGGCCGCGCTGCGCGCCCAGGGCTGCGACATCGTCCGGATCCCCGGCGGGCTCGTCGCCGACGAGGGGTACGTCGTGCAGTTCGCCGACGTCGCCGTCTTCGAGCGGGGCGCGAGCCTGTGGCACACCCACTCCCCGGAGCCCATGAACGCGATCCTCGACGCGCTCGGGGAGTCCGGGCGGCCGGACCTCGTCATCGCCGACCACGGCTGGGCCGGGCGCGCGGGCCAGCGGGGCATCGACTCCGTCGGCTACGCGGACTGCAACGACCCCGCGCTCTTCATCGGCGAGGCGGAGGGCACGATGCAGGTCACGATCCCCCTGGACGACCACGTCCTGGACCCCCGCTTCTACGAACCCCTGACGGCGTACACGCTGAACGCGGCGGGCCTCTGACGCCGTTGTGGGCGGTGCCTCGCCCCGTTGTGGGCGCGCTTCCGCCCGTTGTGGGCATGCGTTCCGCCGGGGCGGAACGGGTGGGCACAACGGACGGCGCCCTTGCCGGCGCCAGAGGCTCCCTCGCCTGAACCCGCACCCCTGGTGACGGCGCACTGGTGGTGCGGGTCCAGGCGCGGAACGCGGAGGCGCCGCGGAAGGGCGCCGTCCCGTGTGCCCACCCGTCCCGCCCCAGCGGGACGATTGCCCACACGGGGCGCGGGGGGCGGGCCCACACGGGCGGGCGCGGCCCCACACGGCAGCGGGGCGACGCCCAGCCGGGCGCGGGTCCATGCCGCGGGTCTCAGGGGCGGTCCGGTCGGCGCTGGGTCACGCCCGGCGTCGGGTCCAGGTAGACGCGGCGGATCGCCGGGTACCGCTCGCGGAGTTGCGACTCCGCGTCCTCGCACGCCCATTCCACCTGCTCCGCCGACGACACGTCCCTGAAGTCGATCTTCGCCGCGACGAGGACCTCGCCCGGGCCCTGGATCAGGGTGATCAGGTCCAGGACGCCGGTGATGTGCGGCACCGAGAGGAGTTCCTCGCGGATCTCGGACCGCATCGCCCGCGGCACCGGGCGGCCGATGAGGAGTTCGGCGTTGGAGCGGCCCAGGACCCAGGCCACGTACACGAGCAGGACGCCGATGAGGATCGAGGCGACGCCGTCCCAGACGTCGGAGCCGGTGATCTGGACGCCGAGCAGGCCGCCCGCCGCGAGCATGAGGCCGGCGAGGGCGGCCGAGTCCTCCATCACGACCGCCTTGACGGTGGTGTCGGGCGTCCGCCGGAGGTACTGGGCGAAGGGGGCCCTCATCCGCTCCGCCTCCGCCCTGACCTGCTTGATGCCGGTGCGGAGCGAGAAGCCCTCCAGGACGAAGGCGATGCCCAGGACGATGTACGAGACCAGCGGGTCGCCGAGTTCCTCGCCGTGGGTGAGGGTGTGGATCCCGTCGTAGATCGAGAAGACCGCGCCGCCGACGAAGGTGGCGACCGCGGCCAGCAGCGCCCAGACGTAGCGCTCGCCCGCGTAGCCGACGGGATGGTCCTCGTCGGCCGGCTTCTCGCTCCGTTTGAGCGCGGTGAGCAGCATGACCTCGGTGACGGTGTCGGCGACCGAGTGGGCGGCCTCCGACAGCATCGCGCTCGATCCGCTGACCACGCCCGCGACGGCCTTGGCGACGGCGATCCCGAGGTTCGCCGTCGCCGCCACGATCACCGTGAACGTGCTTTCGCCGTTCTGCTCCATGCGTCGGACGTTATGTCCGATTATCCGCGCGGGACGCGAACGACACCCTCCTGGATGACGGAGATCGCCAGCCGCCCGTCCTGCGTGAAGATCCGGGCCTGCCCGAGGCCGCGCCCGCCGGACGAGGTCGGGGACTCCTGGTCGTACAGGAGCCACTCGTCGGCCCGGAAGGGGCGGTGGAACCACATGGCGTGGTCGAGGGAGGCGCCGACGACGTCGCCCACCGCCCAGCCGCCCCGGCCGTGCGCGAGGAGGACCGAGTCGAGCAGGGTCATGTCGGAGACGTACGTGGCGAGCACGACGTGCAGCAGCGGGTCGTCGGCCAGCTTGCCGTTGGTACGGAACCAGACCTGCGAGCGCGGCTCGCGCGGCTGCCCGACCGTCCCCCACGGGGGCGTCTCGGCGTAGCGCAGGTCCACCGCCGCCCTCGCCTCGATCAGCCGGTCCGCGACCTCCCGGGGCAGGTGGCGCGGGAGCATCTCGGCCGGCGTCTCCAGCGACTCCGGGTCCGGCGCGGCCGGCATCTCGACCTGGTGGTCGAGCCCTTCCTCGTACGTCTGGAAGGACGCCGAGAGGTGGAAGATCGGCTGCCCGTGCTGGACGGCGACGACCCGGCGGGTGGTGAAGGAGCGGCCGTCGCGGATGCGGTCGACCGTGTAGACGATCGGCGCGCCCGGGTCGCCCGCGCGCAGGAAGTACGCGTGGAGCGAGTGGGCGAGACGGTCCTCGGGGACGGTCCGGCCCGCCGCCACCAGCGCCTGGGCGGCCACCTGGCCGCCGAAGACGCGGGGGACGATCGAGGGCCGGGACTCGCCCCGGAAGATGTCCTGCTCGATCCGCTCGAGGTCGAGCAGATCGAGCAGGGCATCCAGTGCGGAGTGCGCGTCGGGCACTTACAGGCCCATCGACTTGGCGATGATCGACTTCATGATCTCGCTGGTGCCGCCGTAGATGCGGTTGACGCGGTTGTCGGCGTACAGGCGGGCGATCGGGTACTCGTTCATGTAGCCGTAGCCGCCGTGCAGCTGGAGGCAGCGGTCGATGACGCGGTGCGCGACCTCGGTGCAGAAGAGCTTGGCGCTCGCGGCCTCGGCCGGGGACAGCTCGCCCGCGTCCAGGGCCTCCAGGGCGCGGTCGGCGACGGCCTCGGCGGCGTCGACCTCGGCCTGGCAGGCGGCCAGCTCGAACTTGGTGTTCTGGAAGGAGGCGACCGGCTTGCCGAAGACCGTGCGGTCCGTGACGTACTGCTGGGCGAAGCGGACGGCGGCCTTGGCCTGGGCGTAGGCGCCGAAGGCGATGCCCCAGCGCTCGGAGGCCAGGTTGTGGCCGAGGTAGTAGAAGCCCTTGCCCTCCTCGCCGAGCAGGTCCTCGGCGGGCACCTTGACGTCGACGAAGGCCAGCTCGGCCGTGTCGGAGGTGCGCAGGCCGAGCTTGTCCAGCTTGCGGCCGATGGAGTAGCCCTCGGACTTGGTGTCCACGGCGAAGAGGGAGATGCCGAAGCGGCGGTCGTCCTCGGACGGGGCGGAGGTGCGGGCGCAGACGATCACGCGGTCGGCGTGGACGCCACCAGTGATGAAGGTCTTGGCGCCGTTGAGGACGTAGTGGGTGCCGTCCTCGGAGAGCTTGGCGGTGGTCTTCATGCCCGCGACGTCGGAGCCGGTGCCCGGCTCGGTCATGGCGAGCGCCCACATCTCCTCGCCGGTGACGAACTTCGGCAGGAAGCGCTTCTTCTGCTCGTCGGTGGCGAGCATCTTGATGTACGGGAGGGCGAGCAGCACGTGGACGCCGGAGCCGCCGAACTGGACGCCGGCGCGCGAGGTCTCCTCGTACAGGACTGCCTCGAACTTGTGGGTGTCCAGGCCCGCGCCGCCGAACTCCTCGGGGACGTTGATGCCGAAGATGCCCAGCTCACCGAGCTTGTCGTAGAACTCGCGGGGCGCCTGGCCGGCGGCGAACCACTCGTCGTAGACGGGGACGACCTCGGCCTCGATGAAGGCGCGGATGGTCTCCCGGAACGCCTCGTGGTCCTCGTTGAATACGGTACGGCGCACGAGCCGCCTCCTTGTCGCTGCCGGTTGTCTAAGCGCTTGCTCAGGGTGTTCTGTTCGAAGTTACCCAGCGGTCACCCACCCTGTCCAGACTCCGCGCCTGTGATCCAGAGCCCCTTCGGCTCGTCGTAGGCGTGGACCGGGCTCCCCTTCACCCGCCCGCTCGTACGGAAGGCCTGCCCGTTCGGATCGGCGATCCTCACCACACCGCTCCGGCCCTCCGAGCTCCACTCCAGCTCCAGGAACCAGCGGCAGTCGCAGCCGGCCGTGCGGGCGGAGACCAGCAGCTCCTCGGGCTCGGCCGCGGTGACGGCGTAGGGGAACGAGACGGCCGGGATCGTCCGGCCCTCCTCCCCCGAGGCGTCGTACCCGTCGACCGGCCGGGCCAGCGGGCGCGGCGCGTCGAGGTCCACGGCGAACCGGCGGGGGGTGACGGCTCCGCCGCAGCCGTCGTCCATGCGGTACGCCCCCCAGGGCAGCGGCTCCGCCCGTCCCACCACGCGCACGTGCAGGCCGTGCAGGACGACGGCGGCGGCCCCCTTCCCCTGCACCGTGAGCCGTACGAACGTCTGCCCGCCGTCCACGGCGCCGAGCGCCCCGGCCCACCGGGCCGCGTCGGCGGGCGCGGGGGGAGCGGGGACCCGCGCCGGGGGCCGGTCGGCGAGATAGGTGTGCCCGCAGCCGTTCTCCCAGAGGGAGGCGACGGTGTACGTGAACGGGGGCGCCGTCACGGTCTCCGCGCGGTGCCGCGGTTCCCGGCCGGGTCCGGGCAGCAGGGCGGCCCCGAGCACGAGCGCCACGCCGGCCACGGCACTGGCGACGAGCCAGGCCGTGGCCTTCCGGCGGGGCCGGGCAGGCGCGGCCCCGGGTGCGGGCGCCGGCCCGGGTGCGGGCTCCGGCCTCGGCGCGGGCTCCGGCCCGGGTG